>JAHDCI010000003.1:79128-84030 GCA_020629955.1 Myxococcota bacterium
GAAATAGAGCCTCTTGTCGAACCTGAAGCGCCTGCTTCGCCCGAGGAGCGTGAGAGCACAACGTTCGTTGAGCCTGAGGAGAGCCGTCGAGAGGCGATGGAAACGCCGTCCGGCGACCGTCGTGCTTCGGTTCCCGTTCGCGCGCGTCGCCGTCCGCGACCTGAGCTTATTGAGCCGATTCGGGAAAGACCTGCGGACGAGCCAATCGTCGCACCGGAGCTGCCAGCTTCTGAAACGCCGGCGGCACCCACTCCGGAAGATGTGTTCGATCCCGAGCCCGTTCGCCGCGCGGAGCCGGTTGCGGCGCCTCCTGCTCCGCCCGCGCCCGAGCCTGAAGCGGAGCGAATCCCAGAGCCGCCCGAACCCGAACCCGAACCCGAGCCCGAACCTGAACCGGAACCGGAACCGGAGCGCCGCAGTCCGGGATTCGTGACGTTCTGACGAGTGCGCGCCCGCTCGTTGCGAGTCGCACTTTGCAACATGGCATTCATCCGCAGCCGCCGAAATGCATGCCGATCCGCGTGCATTTCTGGAGGCGTTCGGATTGAGAATCAGGCACCGGTCACCCATCCAGATTTTTGGCGTGACCCTTTCTTGAAATCGAATGGCCGTTAGCGGATGGGCACGTCTCGGTAAACGTAGGGTTCGCGGCCGCGCTGCGGTGAAGACAGAAGCGTCAGGCCTGGCCGGTATTGGACTTGGTGATTCCATCCCTTGACACCTTTTTCTCTCCGCCCGATACGTTGGCCTTATGCGGCGCGTTTTACCCTTCTTGATTTTTCTAGTCTTTCTGTCGAACGCGAGCCCTGCTTTGGCCTCTCCATGGACCTTGCCTCGAGGGCGACTCGCCTTGGTTGTCGGCTACGACTACCAGTTCGCGAGTGAAGAATTTCTCGAGGCGGGGGAGCAACAGGTCTTTCCTCTCCGGGGCCTCTACACATCTTCCAGCGTGACCTTCGACGCACGCCTCGGGGTATCCGATCGCTTCGAATTGCAGCTGCGGCTTCCGGTCCGAGCTGTTTCTTTCACGTCGGACCCCGTCGTGCTCATCCCCGGTCCCGAAGGGGCGGGGATCGACTATTACCAGGAGAACGTTATCGATCTCAGCCAGACCCGGATTGGACTCGGGGATATCTGGATCACGGGCCGGTACAACTTGCTTCGCTGGCCTGTCGCAATCGCGATTGAAGGTGCCTTAAAGACCCCTACGGGTTACGAGGGACCGGCGGGGACGTTCGGAAACCAGCCCGAGAGTGAGCAGGATTTTGTCGACAATATCGGAACCCTCGTCACTCCGGAGAACGTCACGGATGATGTTTCGCTGGGCGACGGTCAGGTCGATCTTTCGCTCAACCTTTTGCTTGGAATGAGCTTTCCAACGCACACCTTCGCGCGACTCGATATCGGGTACACCCTTCGTTTCGATGCAGGGGATCAGATTCGTGCGTCGCTGAAAGCAGGACAGGCGCTAGGTTCCCGCGTGCTCGCCTATGTCGACGGAACGTTCTACTACACGGTCACCGAAGGACGCCCGATCGGCATCTCGGTCGCTGCGCAAGATGCAACACTTCCCGCCGCGGATTACGGCGGCACTACGAACCTACGTTTGCGCGAGCTTCGCTTGGAACGCGATGCTTTCGATTTTACGTTTGGCGCGATCGTGCGGGTCACGGAGGCGACCGAAATCAACATCGGCTACTCGCGAACGTTGTGGGGGAGAAATACAGCAGCGACCAATCGGTTCTATGTATCGATCGGTGTCCAGGCGGACGTTTTGACGGACGCGGGAGCCCCCCCAGAGGAGTAGCTACTCTCCGCGCCCGAGCACGGCTTCGCCCTCGTCGATGGCACCGTTCGCGTTTTGGTCGAGCACGATGGAGATGCCGCTTGGAATGGCAGTCTTTAGCGCGAGTCCTTCCGCAGAACTGGCTCCACCGGTCCGAACGCCGTCGACTTCCTCAAGGGAGCCGAGGTCGATGTTGCGAAGCCACTCGCCGACGTCAAACGCGACCAGGATTGGAGTCGTTGGATCGCTCACCTCAAGGGGAGCGTCGAAGGAAATAGTGACGACGGGATCGGCATCGAAGGCGAGCGCGAAGGGTTCGCCCGCGGCTGTTTGCCCCGCGAGCGTGCCGCCCTGACCCGTTAAGATTTCGGGGGCGTCGCTGGTCGCCGGTGATGGTGCAAAGGAAAGGGAGACCCCGCAATAGTCTCCAGCAGGAGGGGCGACCTCTTGCGTTGCGTGTTCGACGGCGGCGTGGTCCCCGGTACCGAGCCCCTCGATCACAAAAGGGTCGGCTCCTTCGCATCCGAGCAACTGCGCATCTCCAAGAGAAAGCCATGCCTGCTCAACGACGGTCGCGTTTTCACCGCTACGAAGCGCAACTCCATCGTTGCTGCTTACGGCTTGATATTCGACGTCGAGCGGCGGGTTGCCGGTCTCCGTGCCGACGCACCCAGCGGCGCCGAGGAGGCCCAGAGCGCATAGCGTTCGGGGCAAACGATAAGGGAGAAAGGGGATTTTAAGGTTCTTCATGTTCTGCCCGGCTGAGAGGGAAGAGTTGAAAGTTAATCTGAACGACCTGTTCTGGACGCTCACCCGTCGTAGAGTATTCGAGGATTTCGCGACGAAAGCGAGCAATCTTTGTCTTTAACGTAGGGAGCATGTCTGGGTCGATGCAAAGGGTTAGCGAAGAAATATCGCGATCCTTCCCCGGAATAAGGTCAATGCTCTCCATTGCGCGTGCGGTCATTGCTCGATGAAAATTGACGATGTTGACCCCCCGGGCCTCGGCACCGGTGGAGACGATCGCGTCCGCTTGGACAACTCCGCTCTCCGTCTCTCGAAGCATTCCTAACTCGAATAGAAGCTTGAGCGCTTCGGCGGCGTCTCGTTTGCTGATACGAGGAAGCAAACGCTCCGCAATCCAAGCGGGCTCGGCCACGAAATCGTCGCGCGTCGCAAGCTCTCGAATCGCGGGAAGATACCACCGTGAATAATAGGCTTCCTCTGATGCTCCGAGGGGATGCGCTTTTCGAAAACTTCGAAAGCGCAAGATCGCCTCATAGGCAGAACTCTTCGCGCTCGTTGTTCTCGCCTGATTGAAGTCGACGAGGGCAACAAAATAGTCCGCCGTTTCGCCGGAGAGCCCACACGCCGCTGCAAAACGCTCCGCCATTTCGGAAGTAAGGTTTCGGTCACCGTCGATGACGAGCTTTAGATAGTTCGGACTCCGCAGGCCGGCTCGGCGGGAGAACGAGCGATAGGAAAGTCGCGCGTGGCGCTTTCGGTCCTCGTAATAGGCCTTAAGAAAGGCTCGATAGTCGAGGTAGTGAAAAATGCTCTCCGGCGTCATGCGTATACTGACTGTATACGAAAAATACCCAAGATCGAGTCGAAACCCTTGTTTTGTGACTGGCATCGCCCCAAACAGACGTCGCGGCTGTATACAGCCTGTTTGATCTGGAGAAACTAATGAGAGCAACACGCCTATTTCTTGGACTATCGCTCGCGCTCGCCTTTGGCGCGTGCGGGGATGACGACGAAACCTTGACCGACGGCGGCACCGATGCCGCGGCGGACGTTTCCACCGAGGACGCCAATACCGAAGACGGTGGCGACGAAGAGGATGCCGAGACGTCGAATACGATCGTCGATATCGCCGCGGGCAACGAGAACTTCTCGACGCTTGTCGCCGCGCTTCAGCGCACCGGTCTCGACGCTGCGCTCGCCGGCGAAGGGCCCTTCACGGTCTTTGCGCCGACCGATGAGGCTTTCGAAGATCTTGGACTCGACCTGTCGACGCTCACGGACGAGCAGCTTACGACGGTGCTCCAGTACCACGTCGTCTCCGGTGCTGTCACGAGCGACGCACTCCCCCAGACGGCGGACACGCTCGCGAATCTGACGCTTTGGATTGATGCATCCGGTCCCACCATTAACGACGCCGGCGTCGCGATGGCCGACATCACCGCGGATAATGGCGTTATTCACGTCATCGACAAGGTTCTTGTCCCGGCCGACATCATCGACATGGCTGGTTTTGCAGGCCTCACCGGTCTCGCCGGCGCGCTGACCGCGGCCGAGCTCATTGAGCCGCTTGAGGGCGACGGTCCGTTCACGGTCTTCGCTCCCACCAACGCCGCGTTCGAAGCGCTTGACCCCGCGCCGGAAGGCGAAGCCCTCACGCAGGCGCTTCTCTATCACGTGATTTCGGGCGCTGCCGTTCCGGCCGCGGAAGTTCCGGCGCGCGCGAATACGATGGCGACCAACGAGTGGGAGAACAACCTCACGCTTCTCATCGACTCCTCGGAAGGTGTGGCCGTGAATGGCGTGAACGTCGTGATCGCCGACATCCGTACCGTCAACGGCATCATTCACGTTGTGGAGTCTGTCATCGTTCCGCCAAATATCGTTGACGTCGCGACCCTTGCAGGCTTCACCGAGCTCACCGGCGCGGTCGGCGCTGCCGCGGAAATCGAAGCCGGCGTCACCGTTGCCGCTGCCCTCACCGGCGATGGTCCCCTCACGGTCTTCGCGCCGACGAACGCCGCGTTCGAGGCCATTTCCGACACCGTCGACGGTCTCACCGCGGAACAGGTTCGTGATGTGCTTCTTTACCACGTGGTTGGTGGTGACGCTCCGGCCCTGTCGAGCGACCTCGCGGATGGCGAAGTGGACTCCCTCCTCGCCGGCCAAACGATCACCGTCGATACCACGGCGGGTACGGTCGAGGGAGCGGAACTCAATGCCGATCTCCTCGACATCAACGTCACCAACGGTGTCGTTCACGTAGTCAATGGCGTCCTCATCCCGCCGAGCTTTGTTGCAGAATAGCAACGCTCACCGAACGTGAACTGGCTGCGGCGCCGGTACCTCTCGGGGTACCGGCGTTTGCTTTT
>JAHDCI010000083.1 GCA_020629955.1 Myxococcota bacterium
CTGCGGTAAGCGATTCCCCACACGAAACACATCGGGGAGCGGACAGGGGCGAGAGTGCATCGCACACTCCACACACAATTCCTGCACTAAACTCCATTTCATCGGCTCCGATACCCGCGTTGGGTGCCCTATTTGTAGTTCAAGCGCGCCCTCGGGGTCAATCTTCGCAACACTTTACGGCCCGTATTCTGACTTTGCGTAACGGCCCGCTAGCAGACCGTCGACTCGCTCCGGTTCTCAGGCAAAGTGGAGATGGTGTGGAAGTGCGTGAAAACGCGGCGAAGCGGGGATTCGGATTGAACGAATGGGCTATTGGGGGCGCCCGGATGCGGCGGCTCTTACGCTTGGTTCTTCGTCCAACTCCGCAGCGCGTCGAAGTGCGGCCGAATCGGGTGCGTGCCGCTGGAGGAAGCGTGCCGCTGCTTCTCGAACAAATGCGAAATCATCCTCTCGAAGCGCAGTTTCCGCCTGCGTTTGGGCGCGTTCCATTTCGTTTGCGCACGGGCAGCGCGCTTCGAACACGAGATAGGCGTCGCGCCGGGTTCGCCAGCTTGGTGAGTTGAGATGAGGAACCACTGCTTCGAGGCGATGGCTCGGCTCTTCACGCATTCGCGCAAGAAGACGCCGGGCGGCGTCGGTGCCTTGCTGGCTTAGTATGTAGACAGCGGCATCGGAGTCGAGCTCGACAAGTTCCAAAAGCGCCCCATGCCTTCCGGCAGGCAGCGCTTCGAGCGCGGTGCGAAGTGCCGGTTGCGCGTTGCGGCGAATCTCTTGAATCGCTTCCTCGAACCTCGTCCGCTCAGGAGCGGTCCAACTGGCCTCGTTTGCCCGCAAGAGGGGGAACTGGTTTCGAAGTCGGTCCGCGGCACCCTCGGCGAGCTGCGCGTTCGGGAGTGCCGCGTTCACAGCGGCTGAGAGCGGCGCCTGCCAGCGGTCCATATCCGGCGCGCCCCCGCCAACGAAAAGTTCCCGGCTTAGTGCGATGAGGTCGACTTGGAATGGCGCGAGTGGCTCAAGCTCTCCTTCGGGAACGTTGAGAATCGCGGCCGCCAACGTATTCAGTCCCGCGGTGCGGAGAAACTGGGTGGCGAGCGCCCGATCCACTTCTTCCGAGGGGGCGAGCCGAGCTTGCGCGAGTAGCGATAGTGGGAGCGCCCAGGCGCGCTGTCCTTCAAGTTCCCGAAGAGCGTCAATGAGCGAACTGCGCGTGCGCGAGCGTAGGAGACCCTGACGGTGTAGCTCCAGCAGGGCCCATCCGGAAGCCACCGCGGCGTGGCTGACGTCGGTTCGAAGCCCGCGGACCAACGCTTCCGCCGCCCCGCCGTCTTGGGCCCGTCCGATCGTCACAGCGGCGTACGCTCGGACGACCGGGTCTCCGCTCTCGAGAAGAGGACGCGCCGCACGCGCGGCGTCCATATTGCCGATCCGGGCGATTCCCCATGCCGCTAGCCCGCGCACCGCGTGAACTGGACCCTCGGCCATCTCCCGAAGGCGTTCGAGATGATTTTCGTTTGCGACGCGCACGGCGCCATCGAGGGCCCGGCGCCGTAACCCCATTCCGCGACTCTCGTCTTCTGCTATCGCGAGAAGCGGTCCTGCGGCGTTTGGGTTTTCCAGGTAGCCGAGCAAGCCAACGGCCACCTCATTCTGCGCGGGGTCGCTATCCGCGAGTGCCTCTAGGAGGGGTTTGAGCGCGCGGGTCCCAAGACCGCGAAGATTTTCCTGCGCTTCTGCTGCGCGTACGCCGTCGCCCTGAGCCGCTCGAATCCAGCCAGACACGAGCGGGCCATAGAGCTCCACCAGTAGCCGGCGGAAGATAGGTCGCCGGGTCGAGCGAAGCGCGAGCGGAAGCAACTCTTGCTCGAGAACTTCGAGCGAACCATCGCCGAGGTGAATTTGAAGCGCGGCGCGGCCCGCGCGAGAAACGAGGTCGTCGTCGGGAGAAACGCGGATCACTCCGCGGTAAAGCTCACTCGCTTCGCGGGGCTGACCTAGTGCGAGGTGAACTTCGGCAAGCTCGAAATACGCCGACATGAGTCGGTCGTTGAGCTCAAGCGCGCGTCTGTAGCTGGCGACCGATTGCTCAAGATCCTGCCGTTCGCGATAAAGCTCTGCGAGACGTCGGTGCGCATCGGCGTCGTCGGGCGCACGCGAAACCGCCATCGCTGCATATCGGATGGCGTCCTCATCTCGATAGAGGGCGTGCGCGTGTTCGGCCATCTGCTGCAGGTATCGCGGCGCGTGGCGGGCGTCTGCTTCGACAAGACGCTCGAGCACCGCGATCGCGCCTGCAAAGTCTCCTCGAGCACGTTTCACGCGTTCGAGTTCGACCAGGCTTTCGACGGCGCCGGGCTGAAGTTCAACAATGCGCGTCAGGGTCTGGTCGGCACGTACCAAATCCCGGGGCCGCGCACGCAGATAGGCCTCTGCGAGAAATGTCCCGGCCTCGATATCTGGCGGGTTCGCGTTGAAGGCGCGAGTCCATGTCTGAAGCCACGTGGGTAGGGTGTGCGTGCGAACGTTGATCGCGACGATTCGGCGCCGGGCTTCGCGACGCTCCGCGGCCTCTTCGGATTCGTGAAGAACGCGCATCCATCCATCGCGAGCGATTTCGTTCCTGGCGAGCGCTTGGGAGGCGTTCTCTCCTGTTCGCGGCCGATCGTAGAGTCCCGCCAACGCGCGAAGGTATTCGATTTCGCGGGGCTCGAGTTCGACCGCGCGTCGCAAGTAGGGTTCTGCTTGCTCGAGCATCGCGTGGTCCACCATGACCGAGCCCACCGTAAAGTTTGCGCGGGCACGATCGGTTTCCACCGTGAGGATTCGGCGCCACGTTTGCACCGCCAGCTCATCGTTGCCGTCCTGCGCAAATTGCTCTCCGAGGGCGACGATATGTCCCGGATCACGCGGGTCGACTCTCACTAAGGCTTGCATCTCGCGGGTGGCCCGCTCGTTTTCACCCCAGCGGGTATAGAGTTCGGCGAGCGCCGCGTGAACACTTGGGTCGCGACCGCTTCGTCGACTGATTTGGTCGGCGACACGTAGCGCTTCTTCTCGTTGGCCGGTCTCCATCAATAGCTGAGCCAGTTCAACGACGAAGCGGGGCTCGCGTGGGGCGACGCGAATGAGTTCGCGATACTCCTGAACAACTTCTTCGAGACGCCCTGAACGCGACAAAAGCTGAATGATTCGAACGCGGGTATCGATATGACGCCGGTTCGTTCGGAGCGCGGCGCGATAGTCTGACAGCGCCTCTTCCTCCTGGCCAAGCTCATCGCGCAGGCGCGCGCGTAGCTCCACGGAATCGAAATCGCGCGCATCCTCGAGAGAGGCCACAAGCTCAGGCAAACGCTCTGTTCGTCGATGCGCCTCGACCAGAACTTCGTAGATTTCACGCCGGATACCGGAGCCGCGCGCTGAGAGTCGAAGCGCACGCTGAACAGATTCCAGCGCAGCGTCCGAATCCCCCGCGTCGAGCTGAGCTTGGGCGAGCTCACGGAGGATGGGGGCAAGAACACGATTGTCGCCACGCATGCTGCGCAGGACACGCTGGTATTCCTCGACGCCCGCCTCATGCATGCCTCGCTCGACCAATGCGCGAGCGAATTCGGTGCGAAGGTAAATGCTCGTACCTGCCCCACGGACAAGGTCGTCGTAGTAGCGCCTGGCGCCATCGACATCGCGTGCCTCCAACGCCAGCGCGCCGAGCTCGCGCAGAAGTTCGCGTCGCTCTTCGTCCCCGGTGGTTCTGGCCAACGCGGTTTCGAAATGGGTTCGTGCCGATGCCGGGTCCTCAGCACGGATCAGCCGGGCGAGGGAAACTTCCGGCAGTGGGTCCGTCTCACTCAGTGACGCCGCGGCCTCGTATTCGCGGCGGGCCCCAGCGTTATCTCCCTGGGCTCGCAGAACGTGTCCCAAAAGCAGCCGGGGAGCGACCGCGGCGGCCGCGCTCTCCGCGTTCTCGCGAAGACGCGTGATGAGCGCGTCGACCCCGCCATCCCGCTCTCGATAGAGTTCCAGCAACCGTTGGAGCGCGAACCCTTCGGTTGGCTGCCGGTCGAGAATGCCGTGGTAGCGCTCGATGAGAACCGAATTTCGGTCGTTGCTCTGCGGCTCTGGCCCCGTTTCGGGAGGGGGCTGGGTCATGGCGGAACCCATCATGCCCGAGCGCATCATGCCCGAGCGCATCATGCCCGAGCGCATCATGCCCGAGCGCATCATTGAAGGACGACCCATCATACCGCTCCGCATGTCCATCCGCGTGAGCGACCATTGCGCCTCGCTCAAACTCGGCGTTCCAAGAACCCCGAGTCCGGCCGCGAGAAGCAGCGAGAAAGAGCGCAATGCGTGAGCGTTCAACGTCGAAGCCTTCGATTTCTGCGAGTCACCAAACCGAGCATCATGAGTAGGACGAGCGCCCCGAACTTCATATTCCCGGGTTTCACGCTGGCGCAGCCACAGCCACTATCCTCATCCTCCGACATTCCAGCGTCCATTCCAGCATCCGTGCCGCCGTCGAGGCCGCCGTCGGGAACACCTGCATCGGGGACCTCCGGGATGGGGCACTCGAGCTGCTCCCCGGCGGCGTTCACGAGGACGCCGTAGTCGAGGGGCGTTTCGTAGTTCCCCGTATTGCGATTGTCGTGGCGCCAGGTCGGCCAGGAAACAACGCCGCCTGCGCTGCCTTCCGTGTCGAACGCGAAGAGGCCACCTTGGCGGGTCGCGGAGACGACCTCAAGCAGGCCGTCACCGTCAATATCTCCCAGCGCTGGCGAGCTAATGATCCACCCCCCCATGAACTTCGGCCAGCCTTCGGCCTCGCGCCCACACCCATCAACCGCGTGTAGCCAGTATCCACCGGAGCCGACAATCATCTCGGGGAATCCATCTCCGTTCACGTCCGCAGCGGTTGGGTTCATGAAAAAGAGGTAGTCCTCGATCTCAACCGGGAAGCCTGGCAGCGAACGTCCGACGGCGCGCTCGGCACCGGGCTCTGGAAGCATTGTCCAGGCGCCGAGCTGATGGGCGAAGGGAGTGTTCTGGTAGCCGCCGCCAAGGCTCAACGCGAGCCCAAGTCCTGCGCCACCGGTGGCGAAATCGGGGATGCCGTTGCCGTCGAAGTCGGCGACGGACCCATTCGCGAATGTGTTGAGGAGCGGCGCGTCACGGCGGGGGATCGTCGTGAGCACGCCTCGACCGGAGAGGGTGGCAATCCGCTGCGGATCGCGTCCCGGGTCGCGCGCTGGTTGGATACCAGAGAGCACCCAGGTCGGACCGCCGGTGCCGCTCACGATAACTTCCACGCGTCCATCGTCGTCCACATCCGCCATGACCGCTGCAGAGGGCGTACCCCGACCGACCATCGGGAAGAGTTCGAGCGAGGCAATCCGGACCGGCCAGTTCTCGTGCTCCGCGCCACCCTCATGCAACGTTCCGTCGCCATGCAGTAGATGGAACGCGCCCGTTCCGCTGTCGTCGCCATATTCGTTGCTGCCTACCGCGATATCGAGAATTCCATCGCCGTTCGCGTCGCCCAGCGCGGGCGATGTCATGATTCGACTCGGCTGCGCGTCCGCTGGATCCATCCATAGCTCCGGTGCGGTGAGCTCGACAGGGAAGCCCGGCGCCGGTGTTCCGTCTGCGCTCCACGCGTAAACGTTGCCGTCGAATGCGCCAACGACAATTTCGAGCGAGCCATCGCCTGTCAGGTCGCCGATTGCGGGCGAAGCGAAAATCCCCTGCTCGACGATGGAGTCTCGGTTCGCCGGGCCACCGCGGAGTGGGTCCGAAGAAGGAACCTCCGCGACAGTTACAGGAAAGCCGTCGTGAATCGTTCCGTCGGCGTTTACGGCGTACACAGAGCCTTCCATATTCGCCACGACGATATCGAGGCTACCGTCGCCGTTCAGGTCCGCGATGGCGGTTGCGCTGAGCACTGCCGAAGCAATATCGTCGCTTCGCACTCGTCCACTTCGGTAAGCCTCCGAGTTGCCGAGCGGGTAGGCGTCCTCTTCCCGGAAACCGCGAAGCTGTCCGAGCTGAACGGGGAATCCATCGATTTCGGCGCCCGTGTGGTCGAGGACGTGCAGGAAGCCATCCGAGTCGGCGTAGACGATTTCGAGGGACTCATCGCCCGCGATATCCGCGAGCTTGGAGCTACCTTCACCGCTTGCGCCATGCAGGGTGTCCGCTTCGTCGAAGGTTCCGACGGCGCGCGGGAAACCGTCAAGTGGGAGTTCGCCGCGTACGATCGAGTAGGAGCGGCGCTGCTCGCCGCGAACTTCGGTCCCATCTTCGTAATGCGCAATAACGCGGACGCGAAGGGTGACGGCGAATCGGTTGTGGTTCCCGATCTCCGCATCGTTCTCGATCGTCACCTCGCTGAGATCCCAGCGTAGCAGCTCACCTGTCAGCGCTTCGGTTCGTCCCTCTTCCGAGGCCAACGTTTCGAACTCGTCCGCTTCCGGTTCGACGCCCCGGGCCCACTCGATCACGTAGTCGTAGCGCTCCGCACGTCGAGCATCGATATGACCTTCAATCGCGATTTCCGGGGTTCGCTCTGGGTAGATGACGTCGAACCATCGCGGCGTGACCAAGTCGACTTCGGGCGGAATATCACCATCGCGAACGGCCACGACGGCGCGGTACGCATTGATCCGCCCATAGCCAAATCGCTGGTCCCATCCTTCGCGCGAACGATAGAGTTGCGCGTCATGTTCGGGATGTTCTGGGTCGGATTCCGGCACAAAGATATCGTCCGGCGTCATCATTAGAACTTGCCGGAATTCCTCCGCGCTGAGCGGCGGATCGAGCGGCCCACCCGGTCGGTCGCGGTCTCGCGCAGCAGCCAGCACGAGCCCAGCGATGCCAGCGGTAACGCCGGTCGCCTCGGAAGAACATCCTGTCCCTGGCGCGGAGAGCGCGAGCTGCGGACCGTAGTTTGTGCAGTTATTAAACGCGACAAACGAGTCCGCGTTTTGCGGGGTGTTTCCAGCGAAGCGATTCGCGTGCACGTAGAGAGTGTGATTGGCGGTCCCAGGGACGTTGTGATGGTAAGAGTTTTCGTCCGCCGCGCTCGCGACGACCAGGACATCCTCCTCGTATGCGTAGTCGAGTGCTCGACGCATATAGGTCGAGGCATTCATCGAACCGAGGGCCTCTTGAATGATGTCCGCGCCAGCGTCGACGGCATAAACGACCGATTGACCGAAGTCTTGGACGTCCACGATGAAGCTATCGCCGGTACGCACCATCAGGACCTGACATTCAGGGCACCAGCCCGCGCGTCCCATGCCGTTGTTCGCCTCGGCCGCGGACCACCGCGCTTCTCCTGTGCCGTGACCAAAACGGGTGTCGTCCATTGGGTCGTTATCGTCGCTATGAAAATCCCAGCCCGAAATGTCGTCGATGTAGCCGTTCTCGTCGTCGTCAATGCCGTCGGAGCAGATCGTGATCAGGTCTCCCGGTTCCGCGACACCGTTCTGGTTGCCATCCGCGTCGATCGCCATCTCGCGAGCACGACGTTCCTCGGCCGTCATTCCCACGAAGTAGTCTCGCATCGAGAGCACCCCATCGCCGTCGACGTCCATTCGGTCGCCTTCATGTCCCTCCGGAAGGAGAGGGCGGCAACGTTCGTCGAGTCCGTCTTTGTCGAGTTCGGCTGCGTTGATATAGAACTTGTGCTGAAGGTCGCGTTCGTCCCAGTTGATCCCACTATCGAGGACGGCGATCAGGACCTCTGGCGAACCGGTTGTGACCGTCCAGGCCATATCGGCCCAGCCGCCCGCGCCGATCGCAGCTTCGTGATCCGCCTCCGTCGCTTGCGGCGGAATCCACGACCATAGGTTCCACTGTCCCCCCGCCTCGTTGGTCCAGCACCGACCGCCGGGAATACATGATTCACCGTCTCCCTCGACGTCGTAGCCGTAGTTTGGATCATCTGGCCAGTTGGCAGGATCTCGAAGGGTCTCTGGCGTCGCATCTGGGTTGGGCCATGCCGGGTTCTGTGCCGACGCCACGCTCGAGATGAACGCGAGAGCGGCGATAAATGAAATACGAGAGGACATGGTTGATTGGGAAAGCATGGGAGAGCGCTCTGGGGAACTTTGGCTTTACTCAGTGCCGGCGGGGAAATCGCAGGTGCCTTCCACGCAGGGCAAGTCGAGCGGGCAGCCGGATTCGGCAGTGCAGCTCAGCGTGCAGTCGCCCGCGGTCGAACACGTGGCTCGCGCCGGCGCGTCAGGGTCTTCACAGCTCGCGGCTGCCTCGCATGTCTCGGAACGAATCGCCGCGTCGACTGCGGCACACGTCGTTCCGACGGGCTGGCAATGCGTATCTTCTTCCCCGCAGGCGAAACCGGGCGCGCATTCCATCCCGGCCTCGCACGGCTGCAAGCATGAGCTTCGCCCGCTCGCGTCCATCGCGCAGACGGTCCCATCGGTGCAGGTGCTTTCGGCATCGCACGCGGCACATGGATGGTCGTCCGCGGCGACGCAGAGATGTCGCGCAGTATCACAGACTTCGCCGTCGGTGGTGCAATCGTCGCTCGAGATGCAAGCGACACATTCACCCGTATCCTCATCACAGACGGGCGCTTCGGCGGGGCATTCCTCGGGACACATCGGTCCAGCATCGCTGCCCGCGTCGTCCGAGCTGGCGTCCATTCCTCCATCCGGAAGAATGGGGCCTGGCGAAGCGCCGCCGACGCATACGCCCATTTCCGTGTCGCAGGTCTCGGTGCGTGCGCATTGGTCATCCTCCGTGCAGGGAGCGTGGCAGCGTCCAGCCAGGCAAAGTTCATCACCCTCGCAGGCCATCGATTCAGAGCATTCGCTCCCATCCGGCCGCGGGACCGGGGGCGCGACTTCGTCGTCGTCACCGCATGCGAAGAGCGCGAAAGAACAAAAGAGAAGAACGTTGGCAATCTTGCGAGACATCGGCTCCAACGTACCAGCGTCGAACACGGTTGCACAGTCAGGAACTGCGCTCTTTCTCAGAAGCCGAACCTACCCACCCTCGTCGACAAAATCCGCGAACGCGCCGTCTCCTCACGCAAGAAGCGCGCGCTCCTGTTGAAGTGTCTGCGTTCTATAGTAGGGATGAGCGGTGAATTTGGACCAGCGCGCCGGCGCGCACCTCACTCGCCCTCCAGGGCCTAAGTATTCTTCGTCGCTCTCTTTCGCGGAGCTCTCGTTCCCGTCAACCCTTCCGAAGGCCTCGACCCTGCGGAAGTGGCGTGAGTCGCTGCCAGACGGTTTCGAGATTGCGTTGCAGGTTCCTGACGCGGTTCTCCATTCTGGCGAAACTCCGTTTTCGATCGATCCGGCTGGGGAGGCCTTTGCATGGTTGGCTGCCGCAGCGGAGGTTCTCGAACCGCATTTCGTCTTTGCGACAGGAAAGAAAATCTCGACGAGCTCCCGTCATAAGCAGCAAATTCTCGCGTTGGTCGAGGCGTTGCCTACCCCCGAAGAGCGCGAGGCGATTTGGGTCCCCGGAGGTCTCTGGGAAGCCGAATATTCTTACCCCTTCGCGGCGCAACACGGCATTACGTGTGCCTTCGACCCGGGTCGTGACGATCCCCCGCCGAGTGAATTGGCCTACGCCCGCATCCGCGGCATGGGCAAGCGAAAGCGCGTATCGGACGGCGTCCTCTGGGATATCGCGGACCTTCTCGGCATGCATCCTTACGTGCGGGTCGTTGTTGAATCCGATCGCTCGCACGCGGAAGCGGAGAAACTCCAGCGACTCTTCGCTGGGGAGTAAAAACTTCTCATCAAGTTGCCAGGGCGCCGTCTCGCTGTGCGCGAAACCATTGTCTTTTTCGGAATGACGATCGTTTCGCAAGCATCCGATTCATCGAACTCTTTCCGGTACTTGCAGTGCACGTGTGCTTTCACGACGAACTTCGTCCATCCTCGCCCTTGCCCCGACCCCCCAAGGATGAGATATTTCGCCCATCTTGGATCGAACTATGAATTTTTCGCTGGTTAGAACGCTATCTCCACTTTTCTGCGCCTTGCTTTTGGGACTCACCGCTTGCGGTGGCGGATCCGGTAACGGCGTCGGCGAAGGTGAAGGTCTTTCCGGCTCGCTTGGGGACGAAGATGTACGCGAGCAGTGCGTGGAATCGGGCAGCCAAGTCATCGCGACCGATGTGAACAATAACGGGCAACCGGACATTCGCCACGTCATGCGTGACGGTCGCCGACGTTGTTCCGAGTACGACCTCAACTTTGACGGTCTGACGGACGTTACGCGTTTTTACGATGAGTCTGGCGAGAACCCCATCCGTGAAGAGCACGATGTCGATTTCGACGGCCGTCTCGACCAGATCTCGTATTTCGAAAACGGCGTCCTCGTTCGCAAGGAGCTCGACACGAACTTCAACCAGCAGATCGACACGTGGATGTGGTGTGGCGGAGGACGCGTCGTTCGCGCCGAGCGCGATCGGTCGAACAACGGTGAGGTCGACACCTGGGAAGTCTACAACCAAGGTCTGATCACCGAAGCACGGTACGATGACAACAATGACGGTCAGCCCGAGAAATGGGAAGTCTTTGAGGGAGGTCGTCTCACGGAAATTCGTCGCGACCTCGACCGGGACGGTCATCCCGATCGGGCCGAACCAATCGAGCCCGACGCCGCCGGTGAACCCGACGAGCGCTTGAACTGCGTCGTGCTCGACGATCCGGAGCCCGAGCCGGAGCCCGAGCCCGAGCCCGAATCGGAAACGACCGAAACGAACGAAACAAATCACGAGATCGACCCCGACGCCCCTTGGGCCGGCGCGTCGGACGTGCAGACTGAAGAAGGCGCCGAGAGCGCGGAGGGAGAAGCTCAGTGAGCGGATTCACGATGAAGCGTTTCGCGACGCTCCTCGCAGTGCTCGCGATGGCCTGCGGAGGTGGCGACGATGACCGCAGTAGTGCGCGCCGAGGCGGGGACGATACAGCGGGTGGAGAAAACCGACCCGCGGAGGACGGCGGGCGCTGCGACACGTCCGGCGAAGGCCGCGAAATCTCTGAGTACGATACGAATGGGGATGAACACCCCGACGTACGTAAGGTCTTCATCACCATCGGAGAGGGGCGCCTGGCCCGTCTTGTTTTGGTCTGTCGCGAAGCCGACCTGAACGGAGATGGCGTGAAAGACGTCATTCGCTTCTACAATGACGAAGGTCGCCCGCTCCGCGAAGAGTCGGACCGCGACTTTAATGGGCAAGTCGATGCCGTGACGCTATTTGAGCGCGGCAGGATTGTTCGCCAAGAGCTCGACGAGAACGGCGACGGCCGGATCGATGCGAAGATTTTTTACGACAACGGTCGCCCGCAACGTGCGGAGCGTGACCTCGCGGGTCGAAGCACGGCGACGCAGTGGCACCCGGATCGCTGGGAGTACTACGAAGAGGGTCGCCTGACCCGCATGGGCACCGATCTCGACGGCGACGGTGGCGTTGATCGCTGGGACCGTGATGCGGCGGAACATCGACGACGCCTCGAGGAGATGCGGGCGGAGGAAGAAGCGGCCGAACGAGAGGCAGCCCAAGCCGAGGCGGCAGCGGGCGCAGACGCGTAACCGCAGCCTGTTTGGATGGCACGCTCGCATCTGCGGGCGTTTTCCAATTGGAAGTGGAAACTCCTCGACGTCTTGATTTTTGCGCGCGCCGCTGCATGCTGCGCGCTTGCTCGAAGCACGAGCAATGGATGAACGAGCTAAGACGTGGCGAAAGAACGACTTCAAAAAGTACTGGCCCGAGCGGGCGTCGCGTCGCGACGCGGCTCCGAGCAGATCATTGCGGCGGGCCGCGTCCGCGTGAACGGAAAAATCGTCTCCGAGCAAGGGGTCAAAGTTGACCCGCACAAAGACAAGGTCGAGGTCGATGGACGCCGAATCGTCGCACAGCGCCGAATGGTTTTCGCCGCGAACAAGCCCCGCGGCATGGTCAGCACATTCTCCGATCCCGAAGGACGAAAGACGCTTCAGGACCTCATCACTCCCGAAATGCAGGGAGTGCACGCGATCGGTCGCCTCGACTTCAACACCAGCGGGGTGATGCTCTTCACCAACGACGGCGCTCTTACCCAGGCGCTGCTCAAGCCGGACTCGGGCGTGCCGAAGACCTACGTCGCGAAGATTCAGGGGCACTTCGACGTCGAAGAACTCGACCTTCTCCGTAACGGGGTGGAGCTCGATGATGGCTACATCACGAAAAAAGCCAACGTCTTCGTCGAGCGCACCGAGAAAAACAATACCTGGCTGAACATCACGCTACACGAAGGCAAGAACCGCCAGATTCACCGGATGGCCGAGGCGCTGAACCGCCGCGTACTTCGCCTCGTTCGCGTGTCGTTCGCGGGCATTGACACCAGCGGTCTTCCGCCCGGTCGCTGTCGTCCGCTCAAAGCCCGAGAGCTTGAAAAGATCGAAAAGCGTTACGTTCGCAAATAGCGGACGTTTGCGCTTTCCAATGTTACGCGCTTGCGCGCGATCGCTTCCGCGCTCAGAAATGGAGCATGCGGATTCAGACGTTTACTGTCGGCGGGTTTCAGGTCAACACCTACCTCATTACGGATGAGGCAACTGGCGAGAGCGCCATCGTGGACACGGGAGAAACGAAGGAACTCGTTGATAAGCTCAGCGCGCTCGAACCTGCTCCGAATGTGACCAAGATCCTGCTCACCCACGGTCATATCGATCATGCGGGGGCGCTTCCTCTTCTCCAGGAGAAGTGGGATGTCCCTACGTATCTCCCCAAGGCCGAACGTCCGCTCTTCGATACGCTTCCGATGCAGGGTCGAATGTTCGGAATGCCGCACCTCGATCGTCCGTGCGGCCGAATCGATCACGAAATTGAGGATGGCGCTGAGGTGCAGCTCGGAGAAACCACGCTTCGGTTTCTGGCGACACCAGGACATACCCCGGGGCAAGGTTGCTACTACGACGACAACGATATCATCGTCGGAGATACGATCTTCGCCGGCAGCATTGGCCGCACCGACTTCCCGATGAGCGACCCTTCGCTGATGGTCGAAAGCCTTCGCCGCCTCTTCGAGCTACCGCATCACCTTCGCGTGCACAGCGGCCATGGCCCGATGACCACGTTGGCGGACGAGCTTCGCGCCAACCCGTTCGTCGGCTATCTCCGCAAAGAGCACGGCGTTCCGGCAGCCCCTTCGATCCAGTGGGCGCCTGGGACTTAGTTTATTTAGGGAGCTTTCAGAAAGCTCCCTCTCTCCTCCGGCGAAGCCGTCGTCGATTCACCCTAAAACGTCGTCGCTCGAACCGCTCCGATTCGTGCTGTCGTTCCGGGAGATTTCCGAGTTTGCTTTCGGAAAGCCCCCTCTCTCCTCCGGCGAAGCCGTCGTCGATTCACCCCAAAACGTCTCGGCTCGAATCGCCTCGATTCGTGCTGTCGTTCCGGGAGATTTCCGCGTTTTGCGTCGAGCGATCGTTGCGAGAACCCTAAAACGTCGTCGCTCGAACCGCTCCGATTCGTGCTGTCGTTCCGGGAGATTTCCGCGTTTGCTTTCAGAAAGCCCCCTCTCTCCTCCGGCGAAGCCGGATGCATCTTCGAGTGTGAGCGGACGGCGCGAGATGGCGTGCTCAGCCTTCGAAGCCGATGCATTCTCAAGCGATCGTTGCGAGAACCCTAAAACGTCTCGGCTCGAACCGCTCCGATTCGTGGTGTCGTTCTCGGAGATTTCCGTTTGCTTTCATAGATCCCCTTCGCTCCTCCGGCACAGCCATCGTCGATTCTCATGCGTTCGTTGCATGAACCGTAAACGTCGTCGCTCGTACCGGCGAACAGTAGTAGTTCACGTCGCGGCGACTGGGGATTCAACGGATATGTGGCAATCTGAGATCTGGTGAGGGAAAAAGGTCTTTATTCGGGGGTACCGTCCGTTTTGATTGGCTTGGCGCTCGTTGCGTGCGCATCCGTCGTGAGCGACGTTGTGCCAAAACGAATCACGGCTGCAGGAGTGGCGTTTTCTTCGGATCCCGAACCTGGCGGTTTCTGGGGCAACGGATATGAGCGCCGCACCATCACAGTGAGTCAAACGAAAGCCTCGCTCTCACGCGCCATCGAAACGCTCTCGCAGCATCGCGTACGAGGAACGAACTCTCCGGTGGACGCGGCGACTCGGGGCATCGCTTGGGGCTGCACCAAAGCGGGTGAAGAGTTGGTATGGATTGTTGGGTTTGGGGAGATGCCGCCTTGGCCTTCAGG
The DNA here is from genome assembly GCA_020629955.1 of Myxococcota bacterium. Lineage (GTDB taxonomy): Bacteria > Myxococcota_A > Polyangia > Polyangiales > Houyiibacteriaceae > JAHDCI01. The sequence continues at coordinate 14,225 of JAHDCI010000083.1, forward strand.
CGCCTCGAGCGCTGGTGATCGATTTACCCTAGTCGCAACGTTGCAAGGAGAGATTCGGTACTACTCGCCCGGAGTTGTGATGCCGTCTCAGGCGGACACACGTTGGGAGTCTTTCGCAGCTTGGTAGGAGGCCGGCGTTTCACGGGCGGCTGAATCGGTTCGCTCGTGACCTTGTTGAGGGGGGGAATCGCGTTAGGAACTGCGAGTTGCGGATACATCGCGTGGCGGCGTTGGGGCGCCGCAGTGGGGGCAGCGCGGGAGCTCTCCAGCGAAGGGCCCACCACAGTGGCCGCAGAAGAGGCGGCCGGCCTGCACCATTGGGAAGAGCTCGATCTCGGGGTAAATCGCGACCATCTCCGCCGAGTCCATATGGTCCGATTCCTCTGCCGGTGACCAGATCACTTCCATCGCGACCAGCTTCCCCGGAGGCAACGTAATGATGCGCTGGAGGCTCTCGTAGACAGCATCTCGCGGACTCGCGTTGTACACCGATCCCATGTTGATTTGGGTTGCCGCGATGATCGAAACCACAACGAACCCACCTTCAACACCCACCGACGTCTCTCCCCCCGAACGAGCGGCGAACGCATCTCCGTACATCCCTCCACCTTCTTTGCGAAAGACCTCCTGCCGATAACGGGCGCGGAAGTCGGCGCAGCTTTCTCGAAAACGTCCTTCGATCTGATTCTGTCGGAGCGCCGAAGTCTCCAAGCGGCTGACGCCTACGGCACTTCGGCGCGTACTCTGAAGACAGAGCGCAATATCGCGAAGGAGATGAAGCAGACCTGCTGCGGTCGACGTATCTGCCCGATTCGCCAACTCAAGTAAGCGTTGCTGGAGAAAGGCTCGTTGACGCGCATCGAATGCGATGGAGAGTTTTGAGAGATAGGCACGCCTCGTGACGGGGGTATGCACGATGTTGGAAGGAGCGCTGCCAGCGAAGGGCTGACCTTCGTACGCCTCTGCGCGACGATAGGTGCGGACGCCGGAGATCACCGACCAGAAAAGCCAGAGAATAAAGAGCAGTGCGACAACGGTCGCTGCGACTCCCATTGCATCGGGAGAGCGCAGGAACGGTGGATCTTGGGTTCTTCGATATGCGCGAGAGCGCCGCGATCCGTACTGCCGTCTGTTGTACGAGCTTGGGGAGGAGTCGTAGGAGGGGGAGCTGTAGTCGGACGAAGACGAACCCCAGGAAGAGCCGGAAGAAGACGAGCCGCCCCAGGAAGAGCCCGAAGAAGACGAACCTCCCCACGACGAGCCGGAAGAAGACGAGCCGCCCCAGGAAGAGCCGGAGGAAGAGGAGCCTCCTCCGAAGTGGCTCCCGCCAACGCTCGCTCCGGTCCGCTGCGCGAGAGAATCCGCGCTGACAAACGTGACGGTGAAGAGGAGGGCGCTGAGGAGTCGGGCGACGCGTGAACGATTTCGAAAGGAGTCGACCAGCATGCGATCTTATCTTCCGACCAATGTCGACGCCTCAGGGTTCGGGGCGCCACAATGCGGGCACGATTTCAACTCGAGAGCATACGGTCCGCCGCAGAAGTCACAATGGTGACGACCTGCGCGAACATCGGGAAAGAATGCGATCTCCGGGTAGAGCACAGCCTGCTCGGCGGAACTCATTCGGTCGCGGTCCTCCGCCGGAGACCAAACAACTTCCATCGCCATCAGCGCGTGAGGCTTAAGCGCCACGATTCGGTTAAGCGCCTCGAGCATCGCCGCGCGTGGATTCGAAACGTAAATATTCCCCATCGTCTGCCGGCTCGCGATGATCAGCGACACAACAACCAGTCCGTCCCCTTCTTCTTCACGGGCGCGGATCGAAGCGGGAACTTCCTGTCGAGAGGTTTGGCCATCCGCGTTGCGGACCGCTTCGTAGCGGAACTTCGAGCGTGCGTTTTCGGTCTGTTCGCGGAACGCCTGTTCGATTCTTCCAAGGGCAAACGATTGAGAGGCCATCGGCCTCGCTCCGACCGCGCTCTCCTGTGAGCGACGGAGCAGTAGGGCAACTTCCCGAAGCAGTCGCGAGAGGCCGCGGTTGCTCCCGGTGTCGCCGCTCGACGCAAGCTCGTTCAGTTTGTTTTGGAGAAACGCCCGGGAACGCCCGTCAATGCTGACGGAAAGGACGGATAGGTAGCCGTAGCGCGGCGAGTAGCTCGCTGCATCTCTTGCGAAATCATCGTTCCTGCGACGGGCGCTTCCCTGAGCCTGGGACAGCACCATCAATACGATGATCACGAAGAGTACGAGCACGAAGGTCATGCCCGGCGAACCGTGACTTCCGCCGCTTGAGTACGAGCCGCCATAGGAGCTGCCGCCGTAGGAGCCCGAAGACCAGCCGCCGGTTGAGAAGCCGCCGCCGCCGCCGTAGCTACCGCCGTAACCGCCTCCGCCGCCGCTGAATCCGCCTCCGCCACCACCGAAGCTGCCACCGCCGAAACTTCCCCCAGAGCGCTGGGCGAGAGCAGGAGATGCGCAGAGGAAGACGAGCGCGAGCCCGACCCATAGAGCGAGGCGCCGAATGGCAATCATTGGAGGCAGGCTCGCACGAGAGAGCGCGATGAACAAGGATGTTTGGCTCGCTTCACGCGTCTCCCTTGATTATGGTCAGGGAGCTTGATTTCATTCGATCGACAGACGCTCGAGTGAGCGAGCGATACCGCCTGGAAGACTTTTGAACGATAACGGATGGACAACCGCCTCCATGGAGGTGACCGAGGCGGTATTGCACGCCTCCGACCCGACGCCGGGGCTGGTCTTGATCTATTCAAAGTCGCACGCTGACCTTCCGACCATCGTGCCTGCGGACAGGCCCGCGGTCTCCATCGGGCGCATCCCGGGGAACACTTACGTGATCGCGGAGGCGGCGATCAGTAGACATCACGCCACTCTCTTGAAGGCCAACGAGGGCTGCCGGATTCGAGACAATGGATCGACGAATGGCATCTTCGTGAATGGTGTCCGAACGCAGGAGGCGCCCCTGCGCAATGGAGATGTTGTTCGCGTTGGGGATTCGGTGTTCCGCTTCGCGGAGAGCGAGATCTTCAAATACGCCCACTTCCGTGTGGATGAGCGGCGCGAGACCGAGATCATTGGTGGTTATCAAATCCGGAAGATCGCGGATATCGCCACTCGGGTCGCAGGCGCCGGATTGAGCGTCGTGATTTTGGGGGAAAGCGGAACCGGCAAAGAGCTCTTCGCGCAGCACCTTCATCGCGTTAGCGGACGGCCAGGCCGGTTTGGCGCGATCAATTGCGCGGCGATCCCCGCGAATCTACTCGAGAGCGAACTGTTCGGGGTGGTGAAGGGAGCTTTCACCGGCGCGAACACGGACAAGCCAGGGCATATCCGCGCGGCGCACGGCGGCACGCTCTTCCTGGACGAAATCGGCGATATGCCTCTCGAGGCGCAGGCGAAGCTCCTTCGGGTTTTGCAAGAGCGCGCGGTTGTTCCGGTCGGAGGAACACAAGCGATACCGGTCGATATCCGCATTGTCGCTGCAACCCATCGCGACCTTGAGAGCATGGTCGAGCGCGGCGAATTCCGGGGCGACCTCCTGGCGCGCCTTCGTGAGTGCACGCTCCGGGTTCCCCCGTTGCGCGAGCGACGCGAAGACCTTTATCAGCTGGTTCAGTTTTTCTCCGAGCGGATCTCCGGGTTCCGAGTGGTCCCCTCGCTCGCCGCGATGCTCGCAATGGCTCACTACGATTGGCCCTATAACGTTCGCGAGCTTGAGAGCGCGATCAAGGTCGGCCTCGCGATGAGTGGTGGCGCCACGCTCGACCTCAGCCATTTGCCGCAGCCGGTCCAAGAAGCGCTCCATCGTCCGAGTGCCAGCGTTCAGCCTGCCGTGACCTTTCACGATCCGACTGCGCCTTCAAGCGTTCCAGTCCGGAAGGGGCGAAGTCACGCACCGCCGGAGGCCGAGCTTCGCGAACTTCTGACGCGGCATCGGGGGAACCTCGCGGCGATCGGCAGAGAACTTGGAAAGAATCGAGTTCAAATCCATCGCTGGCTGCAACACTACGGCCTAGATCCTGAGCCCTACCGGCGCTGAGCGATGCGGGCATTTCGCTCCGCTCGGAAATAGCGCCGAGCCTCGTCCGCGTTTCACCATCGCGCTGCCGATTTGAAATCAAATCCTGGCGATTTTCGTTTCTCTTACTTCGAACGCGGCTCGCCGCGGTAGGGTTTCTTATGAAGTTTATCTGCTTTGAAACAGGGGTGCTCCTTCTTGCGCTAGCGTCGGCTTGCTCCGATACGAGCGCGGCTCCTTCCGAATCATCTTCTTCGGAGACGAGCGCTCCGGAGAATGAGGCTGAGTCAGGGGAGGCTGCAGAGACGAGCGCCCCCGCGCCGGAACCGGACGAGCCGGCACCGGAACCGGAGCCGCCGCAGATCCCGACGAGTTTGGTCGATCTGCTTCATGTTGGCGGCGCGCGTGTTGCAGCATCGAGTGTGTATGAAGGAAACCTCTCTCAGGTTGCGCGTCTCGTTGACGGGGATGTTGAGACCGCGTGGAACGGCGAGACCGGAGAGCTCCAGCCCGTTCTCGCCATCGAGCTGCCCGAAGGACGTGTTGGTTCGGCAATCGAGCTCATTCCGGGGTACGCGAAAGCAGGACGGAATCTGGATCTCTTCACGGCAAATCTTCGCGTTCGAGAGATCGAGGTTGTGCAGGCGAGCGGAGAGACTTCGCGGCATACGCTCGATATTGAGTCGCGCGAACTTCAGCGGATTGAGTTTCCGGAAGGCCTTTCCTCGTCATTCTTGATTCGGGTCGTCTCGACGGAGCCTGGCTCACGGCGCGATTTCCGTGAAGTTTGCATCTCTGAGCTTCGAGTGATGGGGACTGGCGAAGCGGGCACGGCGTCGCCGCAGACCAGTCTTTATGAGGTCGTGAGTGGAGTCGAAACTGTGAATGCTGCCCAAGCTGCGGGCGAGGAGCTCTTGGGGCTCCTTGGGGACGAACAACCTAGTGACCTAGAGGACGAGACGGCGAGCGCGATCCGCACTCGAATCGCCACCACCGAAGGGCTTCATATCACCGCGATTACCTTGAGCCCTGACATGGATGGACGGACCCCTCTCGACCCCCGCGGGATCTATTCAAAGTCGGGAGACGAACGCGTGTATTGCACCTTCCGCCTCGAAAACCCCGATGAGGAGGCAACGGAAGTTACTCTAGGCTGGGAGAACGACGCTGGAGAATCTCGTTCGGAACCTCGCGCCATTCCCGTTCCTTCGCGGCGCCGGTTTGGACACAACCGTTACACTTCGCTCCATTGGCGTCGGACCGGTGAGTATCACTGCGTCATCCGAAACGCGGAGGGCGACGAGCTCGCTCGCGCTTCATTTGACCTCGGAGAGTAGCGCCGACCTTCGAAATGAAAAGGCCCGCGTTTTGCGGGCCTTCCTTTATCCGTCGGAGTATTCGCTTGGGCTGCCGCCGTCGCCACCACCGTAATAATCGTCGT
>JAHDCI010000084.1:0-7505 GCA_020629955.1 Myxococcota bacterium
GGGTGGTGAAAAAGGGCCGATTGTGATTCGTTGGATTTTGGCGTGCGCAGATGCGTCCGATGATTGGACTCGTATTGTACATACGTGGCGAGAATTGGATGGCGTTTGAGTGCGTGAAAATACCGCGAAGCGGTTTCGGACGTTTTTCACCAGCCTGTTAAGCGCGCAGTGCCTGCGATTGGAATCATCACGTTGATCTTCCCGCTCTTCGGTGCAGTGATCTCCTGGGCGGTGTCCGTCTCTGCGATTCAGCTCTCGAAACAGCTCCCGCGGTTCTGAGGTCATCGCACCTAAAATCGCTTGATCGTATGCGGGGTCTCGGGAACGTCGAGGCCAACGACTTCGAACTCCGGCGCGCTCATCCACATCGTGCCTTGGCCCATGAACCACTGACCAAACGCGAGACGGTCCGCGCCAGGATGCACATCGAGCACGAGCTCGTAGAGCGTCCAATCGTGGCTGCCGCGTAAGCCACGCGGCTCTGGGTTCCGCATATTGTCGAGCGACTGCTGAAAGCGCGCTTCGACGCGGAACCAAATCTGCGCGCCTTCCAGAATCGAATCCGTGCGCACGTACGTCCGCATTCGAACTCGGCGTCCGCAAAATGCGGCGGTTACGCCGACCCCTCCAGAGGTCGCGGCCCAGTCCTTGGCGGAGGCGCGATGCGGCGATTGCAGACGAAGGGTCGGCTCCCCCTCAAAGGTATTCTCGTAGTCGATGGCGTCCCGATACCCTTGATTCTGAGTCCCCGGCCGGATCGGATTCTTCGATACGAGCTCCATCAGAGGAGTGCTCCATCGAACGTTGGTATCTGGATGGTGAAGGCCCACAAGGGGCACGCTATCGGAGAGGAGCGTAGATTCTGACGAGTCGCCAATCGACGAATGGACGACATCCCATCCAAGCGAAGGGTCGATATGCCCTGCATCCTCGAGATCTTCGTGACGGCTCACGTCACGCCGCCCGCAGTTGGCTTGGGGTGGGAAGACCGAAGCGTCGGACCGCACGGCAGAATCCCGTCGGAGACGCGAACCCGAGCACGCGCGCGACATCTTCCGTCGATGCGTTGTCTGCGCCCAGAAGGTGAGCTGCTTGCCCGAGCCGAACCCTCTGACGCATCGAGCGGAAGGTCTCGGGGGCTTGCCCGAGGTAGCTGCAAAGCTGCGGCAACGTACGCTGCACGCGTCGCTGGTGCATGCCTGTAAGAGTTTCCAAGTCGATCAACATTGGAACTTCCCCGTCTTGCGAGAGAGCCCGATCAAGTCCGTGACTGAGCTGCTGAACGGCCTCCGGGGTTTTCCTCTGAAGACGCTCCTTGGTCCACTCCGCATCCGGAAGCGAGATTCCTTCCGCCTTGAGTTGGTCCATGAGATGGATCAGCAGACCCCCCGCTTCCAGAGCGGCGCCGGCATCTCGCAACGGCATCAAAGAGGCTCTCTCAATGGCGCACATGAGTCCATTCGCGGTTTCTCGAAGCCGTGCAAGATCTCGTTCGCCGACGCGGGCAAACGTACTCGAGTCGAAGCCTTGGGTCCCGCTCGAGATCTCCAACGTCATCGATAGAGAGCGTCCGCCAGGAAGCTGCGAATGGTACGCCGAGCGACCCGGCGTGAGTCCGATCCCTCCCGAGTGGAGATGAATCGGCGTTCGCTCCGGCGCGTGAATCACGCACTCACCCTCGAGCGTGAGCCCCACCAAAGAGGATCGAAGGTCTTCTCGTCCGAAACTCATCTTTCGGATGAGGCGCCCGTCGAACGCACCCTCCATCTCAAGGAAATGCAGCCAGATCCCAGGGGCGCATAGCCGCCATTCGGTCGAATACGATTGAAACCCTGCGGGTCGAAACGAGCGATACGAAAATAGCATGCGGTTGGTAGTTGCAACCGGTGTTCCAAAAGTTCGCACTTCCCACCGAAACAACATCTTGTCTCTATTTTTACGACTCGAAATGAGCGAACGCTGTTCACCGTTCGCTTGCGCTGATCATGCGCAATCTGTCACAGGGTTCGCGCTTGGTCGCCAAAGTGTTCCAAAACTAACTCCTTTGAACGCCTTCGTCGCGTGATGGCAATGACGGAAAAGGGAGAGCCCCGGACAAACGCCCGGGGCCCATTGGTTTCGCGGCGAGGAAGCCGCAAAAGTGGATGGAAGAGTTCCTCAGAGGAAGGAGTGGGGTGTCTCCGGCACATCGAAGCCGACGATTTCAAAGTGTGGCTCACTTAACCACACGCGACCTTCACCGGAGAGCCACTGACCAAACGCGATCCACTCCGCGTCGCGCGCCACATCGAGAACTAGCTCCACCTCTGTCCAGTCTTGCGTGCCACGCAGGCCGCGGAAGATCGGGTTCAACATATTGTCGAGCGCACTTCCGCTTCCCGGGGAGTCGATGCGGAGCCACGCGAAGGCACCATCGGCGTCCTGACTTCGGACCGAGACACGCATTCGAATTCGTCGGCCACGCATTTCATCTGTGACCTCGAAACCGCCCGCAGTTGCGGCCCAGTCGTTGACCCCAGCTCCTTCCGGCGCTTCGAGGACCAACGTGGCTTCGCCATCATGCGTGTTCTCCTCGTCGATCGCTTCCGTGTAGCCCGGCGTCTGACCGGCGGGGCGTCGTGTTCCTGGCGAGACAATGTCTTCGACCGGTACTGTCCAGCCTGGATCTTCAACGTCGGCATCTTCGGAGCCGCCACCGCCGTCTTCCAGGCCGCTGTCCTCTGAACCACCAGCGTCTTCGGAGCCACCAGCGTCTTCGGAGCTGCCTCCATCCTCGCCACCACCATCTTCAAAGCGGCCTCCATCTTCGCCGCCGCCATCGTTTGACCCTGCATCAAGACCGGCGTCGTCGAAGATCGCCCCATCGAGCTCAATGCTCATATGACTCTCTCCGCACGCTCCAACCAGAAGGAGGAAGCCGGCAAAGGCTTGGTGGATGCTGCGGAAAGGAATCGCGTGTGTTCTGGCTTTCTTCATGCGTTTAGCCTGAAGAAGTTTGGGACGCGCGCACTGATCACTTTCCGACACGCCGGCGCGGGAACGACGATCGCGAAATCGTCGGCGCGCTGGACGCTACCTTTTACGGAAAGACAGATGCGGCTCTCCGCGGAAGCAGGAGAGAATCCATGGGTACGAATCCGTTAGGTAGTAGCCGTACGATCCGTTCCGGACCATGCCGTTGCACTCGTCGAGATCGCCCGCATCGGTGAACTCATAGTCGTCGATGAAACGGCCGTTGTAGTCCTCATCGAACGTATCTCCGGGATACGCGCCTTCGCCTTCTTGGCTGACTCGCGCACCCTCGCGAAGCGTATATCCAGAGCGGACCCGGCGAATCTCTCCGCCCTCCTCAATGAAGGGTCCGTAGATGGGGAAGCCGTCCGCGGCGAAACCGATAACGCCGCTTTCCGCTTCTCCACTCGCGTCGTACATCGCGTTCGGATCTCCATGGTAATGGTAGGCGCCGTCGTTTTGGGTGTGTGCGTTATGACCGTCCGTGCCGAAGCCGCTCTCCTCGAACATCGGATCGTATCGCCATGGAGTTCCCGCGGGCCCGCAGCCGATTCGCTCTCGGCCAAGCCGATCGGGCCCGACGCCATAACAAGCCGCTGCAAGTAGGTCGAGCTTAACCCCATTCAGAAACACGCCGTTGTCCCACTGAATTGTGAGCGGGGTGTTCTCCTCTGCGAACTCTGGCGACGCCACGAGCGTAAAGGATTCCTCCACCTCCGCGGCTTCATTGGCGAAGCGTCCGGTCGCGTTAAAGTCGTGATTGGGAATGCCGTTGCTCGTGATCACGCAGCCCATCGGACCCTCGACAATCTCAACGCGGGCCATGAAGTCGCGGCCTTCACCGATATCGCGAACGTTCGCAAAGTACTCTCCGAGATAGTCGGCGCAGCGAGGGCTCGTATTGGTGAACTCGGCGTTGGTGATATCGATCGGGCCATCCGGTGCATCCGGGGCAGCGTCCTCGCCACTGTCTTCACCCGCGTCTTCTTCGCTCGCGTCTTCGGGGCCGGCGTCTTCGAGGCCAACGTCATCCGCGTTCGAGTCTTCCGGCGCGTCCGTGGCCACGTCGGCGCTCGTATCGCCCGAACCGGTATCCGCAGCCGAGGCATCGGCCGCGTCATCGTCGCCTCCGCAGGCGAGTAAGGAGAGCGAAGAGAGGAGAAGAAGCGCGCGAGTGTTCATATCATCGAGTCCAAAGGGTCTTCAAAGTGTACCCCGCGGCTCGCGAAAGTCGCGCTGGTTTCTGCCGTCCGAGCAATGTGAGACACCATGATTTCGGGTATTCTCAAAAGGTACGCGCTCTTCCTCCATCGCAAGCGATTCCATGCTTATCTCTCGTCACCCCCGTCCGCTTCGTTTGTTTTTGCTCTCCTCGCTTTTGCTCGGATTTGGAACTTCCTGCGGAGACGATGATGCGATTTCCGACGGCGGTCTTGACGCGTTCATGGACGCCTCCTTTGAGGACGCGACGGCCGACGTATTTCAGGACACCACAGTGGATGCAGCGCCGGACGTTGCGCTCGATGCGAGGCCGGATGTTGCGCTCGATGCGAGGCCGGATGTTGAACTCGATGCGCCAATGGATTCAGAGGCGGACGCAGGAACCCCGGAGACGAAGAACGTGCTGCTCATCATCGCGGATGATTGCGGGACCGATCCTTTCGCGCTCTACGATACCGGAAGCGGACATGAGTTCGCGGAGACTCCAACCATCGATGGGATCTGTGAAGGCGGGATTCGCTTCGAGAACGCTTGGTCTGCGCCCACGTGCACTCCCACGCGAGGCTCCATTCTGACCGGGCGTTACGGCTTCCGGACCGGAATCGTCGAGGTCGGAGACGAGATCGGTCGCGATGAGATGACCCTCCCGAGAGTGCTTGCGGCGGAGCGGCCGGATATGCGGAGCGCGAATATCGGAAAGTGGCACCTCGGCACAAGTCGGCGGCTGGGCGGAAATGACGCCCCCAATACCATCGGCTGGGACCACTACTCTGGGCCGCTCGCGGGCGGGCTCTCCGACTACTTCGATTGGGAAAAAGTCGTCGACGGCGCGGAGGTCCCGGTGATGCGCTACGCAACGACCGAGAACGTCGAGGATGCGCTCGCGTTCGTTGAACGCGCCGGCGACGCGCCGTGGTTTTTGTGGCTTGCGTTTAACGCGCCCCATCTTCCTTTTCACGTGCCCCCGGAGGAGCTTCTCGTTCGCGAAGGGTTGCTCGGAACCGAGGAAGATATTGAAGCGCGTCCCGGCGAATACCATCGCGCCGCGCTCGAAGCGCTCGATGCCGAGGTCGGTCGTTTGCTCGGCGCGATCGATCGGGACGAGACGGATATTGTCTTTCTCTGTGACAACGGCTCACCAGCGCGCGCGATTCAGCCGATGTCGCTCCGGCGGCGTGCGAAAGCCACGCTCTACCAAGGCGGGGTTCACGTTCCGATGTGCATCGCCGGCCCGAGTGTGAGGGAGCCTGGGCGAACCGAAGCCGCGCTCGTCCACTCTGTCGATCTCTTCTCGACGCTTGCTGAACTCGCCGATGCAACCCCGCCCGCTGGCGTCGATTCGATGAGCTTGATGCCCTACCTTGAGGACCCTGCTCAGGCTCCGATTCGCATGTGGAATATGAGCGAGAATATGGACGGCCGCACAATTCGAGATGATGTCTACAAGTTGATCGTCTTCGCGGATGGAACGAGCGAAGTGTACAACTTGGTTGAGGACCCGCTCGAAGAACGGGACCTCTCCGAGATGCTCGAAGAAGATGAGACCTTGATGATCCGCATCGGCGCGCTTCGCGATCAGCTCAACGCGTTGAGCGAATGAAAAAGGCGCACCCCGAGGGGTACGCCTTTGCGCTCAGCAGTGTGGCTGTTTGCACAGCCTACTAATCGACCCAGATGACGCGCTGCGCGGTGTAGTTGAGATACACCCACCAGCCATCTTCCTCACCGTCGCCATCGATATCGTCCGCGTCGGACGCTTCCATTGCGCGGGTGCGGCATGCACCGCCTTCTTCGTCCGAGCTACGAAGAAGCTCGTAGAGGGTACGGTCGCCACCGAACTCGGGCATGATCGAAACGGTCGTCGCGCGCGCCGCTTCGAAGGTGAGGAAACCGCGCACGACGCCGTCGGTGATCGATCGGCCTGCATACGTTCCTGCGGCCTGCGCACGGTCGAGGGTAATCGATGTCCCGACCGTGAGGTTTACCGTCTGCTCCGTAGAAGCAAAACACGACGCCGCGGGGGCGTTCGGTTCGCCATACCCATCGGTCAGGCTGTCCTCCACCGCGTCAAGGCACACGCCCTCCGCTTGGTTCTCTGCTGTCGTCCCAACGGGTCCGAGCGCAGCGCTGCACACTGAGCCAGAGCAAGCCGCACGTGTGTGTAGTGCGAACGGGGTGCTCTCCGCTTCCGTATCGAAGGGCGTAAAGAGCAAGATCATGTTCAGCATATTCGTCGAGATGACGCGCTCGAGCTGCTGATTGAATCCGACGGACGCGATATCGGTTCCGTCAATACAAGTACCCGCGAACTCGAGAAAGACGTGTGGGTCGGCGAGCGTCATCTCGGTGACTCGATACGCCTCCGCGTCCTCTTCCGCATCACAATCGGCGGCGCAGCCATCGCCGTCCTCGTTGTTGCCGTCGTCGCAGGATTCGCCAGTCTCGAGGATGCCGTTGCCGCACTCGGCCGGCTCACAGTCGTTGTCTTCCGTGCGAGACAGCCCGGCGGGGCAGCAGCCGTCGTCGTCCGTGGCGGTATTGATCAAACTGTAGACACACATCGCGTCACAGTCCTCGCCTTCGACACTGCCGACCGAACATGCATCATCGCTCGGGCAATCTTCTTCGCTTGCGGGACACGCGCCAACTTCGCCGGCGGCGATTTCGGTATCGCAAACCTCTTCGCCATTCACTTCGCCATCGCCGCAAACGGGAAGCGCAGCGTCTTCTTCGCCGCCGTCCTCGGTCGCGGCGTCCTCTACGGAAGCGTCTTCTTCGCCAGCATCGTCCGAGGAGACGTCGAGGGCGGCGTCTTCCGCGGACGCGTCTTCGGCGCCAGCGTCCGTACCTCCGTCGTCATCGCCGCACGCCATCGCGAAAACGCTGAGCGCTCCCGCCATCCACCAAGCTCTCCACGAGTTCTTCATGCCAATCTCCTCATCTTTGCGCTGTTCGCCTTTGGCGACGTTCGCACGACCTGTGAGGTAGCACGCGCGAATGCGATTCGCACATCGAGCCCCCGGCGTTTAAAGGAGGCTCACGGACGTTGTTCGAATTTTGTGCGCCGACCGGCTCGAGCCTGCGTTCGGAGGTCATGAAACAAGCCATCCACCTCCTATCGCTCCTTTTCTCGACGCTTTTGGTCCTCTTGCTTCTTCCCGCGTGTTCAGACCTCAACGCGGTGAAGTCGCTTCCGTTGCACGCCGCAGATCCCCCTTCTGCGTCTCTACCCGATGAAACCGTTATTGCTGAATCTGCGTCCCCTGAATCTG
>JAHDCI010000084.1:7605-19676 GCA_020629955.1 Myxococcota bacterium
TCTGCGTCTCTACCCGATGAAACCGTTATTGCTGAATCTGCGTCCCCTGAATCTGCGTCTACTGACTCTAGCGCTTCCGAGACGGCGGCCTCGGGCGCTCCCGTGGCATCGGGCAATCTGCAGACGAGTGCTTCATCTTCCGACTCGGCGCATACCATCGCCGGTCTTCTTGGCGTGACCCCGGGCTCCGGTTCTGCAATCGGAGGTTCAACCTATGTGCAGGCTCATGGTTGCGGCGCACCGATGCCCACTCATTTCGGCATCCCCTCAGAGCCGCCGCGCTCGCCCCGCCGGGTCGCGCTCTCCATCTCCCGACTCGAGTCGCAGGAACCAAACGCACAAGAACGTTTGCTTGAGGTTCAGCGTCATCTGCGCCGCCGCCTTCGAGCGATCCAGCACTGCTATCATCGGACGCTCGACGAAAATTCCCCCGCTTCCGAGGCTGAGCTTTCCTTTTCGTTTTCCATCGCGAAGAGCGGGCGCATCGAAGAGGTCGAACTTCAAACGAACGTCGAGGCGGAGGAGGCATCGCGCTGCGTGGAGTCTGTCTTACGGCGAGTCCGATACGAAGCTTCTTCGGTGCGGGTTCGCTTCGACGGCGAGTTCCAAATTCGGGTTCAATAAGAGGTCGGACAATGGGCGCGCGAGTTACTCGGCGGCGCCCGACTCAAGGCCGAGCTCCAGTCGCTCTCCCGCTCCCGTGTTTTCGAGGACATCGCTCGCTTCGCGCGGCAGCCTCACAACAAAGGTCGCGCCCTCACCGAGCGTGCTCCGTACACGGAGCTGCCCTCCAGCCGACGAAACGATTCGCTGGGAAATCGCCAGACCAAGGCCCGTGCCGCGATCTTTGGTTGTCACGAAGGGTACGAAGAGTTCGGCGCGCACCTTGTCCTTGATGCCAGGCCCATTGTCTCGAACCGAGAGCTGAACTTCACGCTCACTCGCTTGCACGCGCATGTCGATCGTCCCGCTCGTTTGCCCGGCTTCGTTCATCGCCTCGCGTGCGTTTCGGACCAGGTTGAGCAAGACCTGATGAAGCTGTTCGGGATCGATTCTCGCCTCGACCCCCTCGCTCGTCGGATCGAGATCGAGGTTTAGCTCGATTCCGTGCGCAGCACATTCGTTCTTCATGAGCTGAACCGCTTTTTGCGCGACGCGAGCAACGCGGATCGCCTTGGCGACACCCTGCCTCGGTCGCGCGTAATCCAAGAATGAGGAGACAACGCGGTTTAGGCGATCGACCTCTTCAACGATGATCTCCAGGAACTCCGCATCCTCGGGTTCCGCATTCGTGGCTTCTTCACTGAGGTATTGTGCGCTCGCCTTGATCGCGCCGAGCGGGTTTCGAATTTCATGCGCGAGCCCTGCGGACATCGCGCCCAGCGCGGCGAGCCGATCGCGTTCCTGAAGGCGCCGGTAGACCTCCGAGTTCTCGAGTGCGATCGCGGCTTGGGTCGCGAGGCCTACCAGCAAGGAAACCTCTTCTGGCGCAAAGGCATCGCGCATTCGATCGTCTCGAATCGAGAGGATTCCAAAGAGGTTTCCTTCATCGGATTGAATGGCGAGCGCGAGCGAGGAGTGCATCGCCTCCATCACCTGCTGGATTTCAACCAGAAGCTCCGCCTCACGCGTCTCCTCACGTCGCCGCTGTTCCTCGAGCTGTCGCTCGATCTGCTCAAGGCTGATGAAGCCTTCCTCCTTTAGCGCCTCAAGCATCGGGCCCGCAGGTCCTGCCTCCAGACGGATGATTGGCTCCGGTCCGATATGTCCGCGGAGTAGGTATCGCCTCAGGTCTTCGTCGGCGAGATAGACGCTCGCATGTGTGACGCGCCGCGTCCGCTCAAGCCCTTCGACCAATACCGAAGCGAGCCCGTCTTCTCGAACAACATGGGCGACCTCACGGCGCAAACGCTGCACGTGCCGGCCGAGGTCGAAGCGCTCACGAAAAAGAAGTACCCCGGTCTGCGATCGGATCTTCTCGCGGATCGGATCGTAGAGAACGAGCATAAAGAGGGAGGCGACAACCGCATGTACGAAATATCGGTTCCCCGCGAAGTTCATCAACACCCAAAGGACGGCTGCGAGCGCAAAGGAAAGCGTCGTCAGAACCGCGAGCCTTCCCGCGAGCTCGTAGAGGTCGATGAGGCGAAGACGCATCACCGACTGATGGAGCATGTAGAGGAAGAGCAGCACCAAGACGGTACCGAAAGGCGGCAGGTCGAGTCCGAGGAGCGGGAGGTACTCGAAGATCGTGAAGAGGGCCGCGAGTCCGCCAACCCACAGAAGAAACACAATGCGGGCGCGCTCAAAACGGGAGGTTGCTCGACGTGCGCGGGCGTAGAGCATCGCGAGTGAGGCAAAGAGGAAGAAGCCAACGTAGATCAGGATCGCCGTGCGAACGGAGATATGCTGATAGGTCGGTGTCCACGCGAGCGCGAAGAAGGGCAGCGCCGCGACGCCCGATACGCGGTGGAGCGCGCCGAGGAGCGGAAGATCTCCCGAGACAAAGGTTCGAAAGTAGCGAACCGCGGCCAGGGGCAAGAGCACGCCCGACATGAGGTGCAGGCGTGCGAAGACAACCTCGTTGGTGAGGAAGGTCAGAAACGTTGCGAGGTACCAGCCGCTGACGCTGAAGGCGAAGAGCGCAAAGAGACGCGCGTCGCGATCGCCACTCGATCGTCGCTGCCCCCCGCGAAGAAGCGCGGAGACGGCAAGCGCGAAACTCACGATCGCTGCAAAGAGCGAGATTTGAACGCGCAAGCTCACCCGTCGAGTCTTCGCCAGGATGGAAGAAAATCAAAGCGGAACGCCAATTCAGCTCGATGAATCAAGGAAATCCGCGGCCATTTAAATCCGAGGGACGCTTTATCGTCTATCCTTTTCGAAGATGACCGTGAGGAGAAATCGATGAACCGTTTGTTGTGGGTCCTATCGGTCGCGCTCGCGCTACCTCTCGTTCATACGCCCGCTTTGGCTCAGCCGGCGGAGCGCGCCGCAGAGCGGTTGCCCCTCCCGACGTTTACACGCCGGGAACTCGAAATGATTCGCCCGCAACTGGAGCGCGGGCCGGTTCTACTCGCACTTTTCCGAAATCGTCGAGAGGATGCTCCACCGGTCGTCATGGCTGCGCGAATCGAGGCGACTCCGGATGAAGTCGCCGCGCTCGTCATGCGTCCGGAAGGCTACACCGACTATATGCCGGCTCTCAGCTCGGTCGAGATCGAAACTCGAAATAGAGACCAGCTCGCGTATTCGTGGACCTGGCATCTCGGCATCTTCACGCTCGCCGGTCACAACTTCATGACGATCTACCGCGGCAATGAGCGTCGCGGCTACCGCATTGATGTGACGAGCACGGGCGGTGATCTCGGGCACGGTCGACTCTCGTGGCGGATTCGCCCGGATGGCCCGAACCACAGCATTGTGACCCTCGCCAGCCGAATCGATATGCGTGATGCGAACTACCTTGCGGAACAGATCGCCGTTGGAGGGACCTCCGTATTTCGAAGCATCAACATCTGTCTGTCGACCGTGATGCTGCTCGCGACTCAGCGCGAGGCCGAGGGGAGAGAGCGCGAAGTGGGTACCTCGCCGATGCCGCCGGTGGAGCCCCTCGAGATCGACCATGAGTTTTTAACGCCCCTCATTCACCGCGGCGATCTGGTCTTTCTTGAGCTCGATCAGGAGCGGATGCGGAGAGTCGCCGTGCTTGGGAGGACCACACGTCAGCGTGAAACCACACGCGCTGTGATGACGAGCCCCGAGGAGTTTGGCCGATCACTGATGGTGGGAAGTCGGGCCGAGGTCGTCGAAGTCACGGAAGACCATACTGACTTTGAATGGGAGATCCCCATCCCACTGATCTCGGTGGAGGGACGAATGCGCATCTTCCCCAGCGAAGATGTCATCCGGGTGGAGGGTGTCGAAGGCAGCCTCGCGTCGGGCCGTTGGGGCTTCGATACGCTCGTTTGGGAAGGCTCGCAGGAAGCTGCGGTGGTCGGCTGGGGACGCTTCGATCCGCGCGAGTCAGCGCGCCTCATCCGCCGCATCATCGACGACGATACGGATTTTTCACATGGTCTCGCAGTGGCGACACAGGTCATGGTGATCCGAGCTTTGCGCACGCGAATCATGCGCTACCAACGTCCGTAGCAGCGCGGAACGGCACGGCTGGACGCTTCTGAGTCTGTTTTTCTGGCGAATACATGCAGATTCAGTCGCTTTGTTCGGCGCTCCGCTCACGCGACGAGCGTAAGAAGCGGCGAGAGAATCGCGAGAAGGGTTGACGCGCGGCCCGAACCCTCGTTACCTACGCTCCATGTCTCGTCGTTTATTGCCATATAGCGTTTTGGTACTCACCATCGTCGCCGCCTTCTTTCAGATGGGTTGCGATATCACGAAACTCACCGCGAACTCCACATCGCGCCTCTTTCAGAGAGCCGCCCCAGGTGTTGAACAGCACTGGGATTATGAGCTCGCGGGGGACGCTTTCCCCGGAAATATCATGCAGCAGGAAGGTCTCCTGCGCGTCGTTCCTGAGAACGAGATCATCATCGGAAATGCGGTTCGCATGTACACCGCATACGCCTACGGCTGGGTGGAAGACCGCGTTGAGCAGCACCGCCTGAACCGTGAGCTCGATGAGGCGAATAACCAACTGGAACGCGCACGCTACATGTACCTGCGCGCCCGCGAACTCGCCAAGCACCGAATGGCGCTTAGCCACGAAGGCTTCGACGAGCACTACGCCGCTGGCCTCGAAGACTTCGAGCAGTGGCTCCAGGATGAGTTCACGGAGCCGGAAGACGCGCAGCACGTCTTCTGGGTTGGCTACACCTGGGGTTCCTACATCAACGCGTCGAAGGATGACATGGTCGCTGTGGCGGACCTTCCCTTCGCGGTTGCCCTTGTTCGTCGCTCGGTGGAGCTTGACGAGAGCTTCTTCAACTACGCCGGCGCGACCTTCCTCGCGGTGGTTGAGACGGTCCGCCCGGGCGGCGCCGACCTCGACGCAGCTCAGGCTCGCTGGGATCACGTCCTCGAAGTCACCGAGCGTCATAACCTCCTCGCGCTTGTGAATATGGCTCGTACGTACGCCGTGGCTCGTCAAGACCGCGAACTCTACATCTCGCTCCTTCGCGAGGTTCTTGAGGCCGGTGACGTTTCCCCAGAGCACCGTCTCTCAAATATGATCGCCAAGCGCCGGGCCGCTCGGTATCTCCGCATGATCGACGACCGGATTCCGCAGACCGAATAGTCGCGTTTCTGTTGGAGAAAGGGTCGCCTTCGGGCGGCCCTTTTTTGTTTGAGCTCGAACGGCTTCATGGAACCAGCAACGTTTCTCAGGGTTCTAATCAACGGAGCCTTCTGATACCGTCCGTCGGTGGCGTCGCTTCAGAGTCGGCGGATTGGGCCGTACGAGATCACTGCTGAGCTAAGCTCAGGCGGGATGGCGACGCTCTATCTGGCCAAGCGTTTCGGAGCCGCAGGCTTTCAGCGAAACGTCGCGATCAAGGTCCTCAAAGACCGCCTCGCGCGCGATCAATCGTTCATTGAGATGTTCGTCGATGAGGCGACGATCGCATCGCGAATCTCCCATCCCAACGTCGTCAAGATCGACGAGCTCGGCGAGGAGAACGGCCGCTACTACCTCGTGATGGAACATGTGCACGGCGTCGCCATGTCGGAGTTCCTCATGCTTCTCGCGCGGAATCATCGTCGTCTGACTCCTGCCGCCGCCGTAGAGATTGTCTGTCAGGCTTCCGCAGGTTTGCATGCCGCTCATGAGACACGCGGACAGGATGGCCAAAACCTTAACGTCATTCACCGCGACGTCAGCCCGCAGAATATCCTGCTCGGCATTACGGGTGATGTGAAGATCATCGACTTTGGAATCGCCAAAGCACGAGACCGACTTCATCAGACGGATGTCGGCGCGGGGCTCAAAGGCAAGCTCCGCTATATGGCGCCGGAGCAGCTGACGGGGCATCGGGAGATCGATCGCCGAGTCGACGTTTTTGCCCTCGGCGTCGTTCTCTGGGAGATGCTCACGATGCGCCGCCTGCATCAAGGTCTTGGCGATGCCGCTGTCATCAAGAAGGCGGTCGAGGCGAAGTTCCCGCCGCCCGGTGCGTTCGCGGATATTCCCTATGGTCTCGATGCTGCGATTATGCGGGCGCTTTCCAAAGAACCTGAAAATCGACCAGCGAACGCGCGCGAGTTCGTGAAGGAACTACGAAAGGCGGTCCCCGAATCACGCGACGTCGATACGGTGGAGCTTGCCGCACTGATGTGGGCGGTCGCCGGGGACGTGCTCGAAGAGCGGGCGAAAGCAACGGGCGCCACACCTGCCATGAACACGGCCGAGATGTCCACCATGCCTTCGAAGGCGTTGCTCGAGCTCACGGTCGCAAACGAAGACCCGTTTGAGGATGCACCCACCACCGTGAGTTCCGCTCCGTTCTCGATGGACGAGTTCGAGTTACCCAATGTGTCGAATTTGAAGTCGACCGGGCCGATGATGGTGACGCCGCAAGTGGCCAATCTGCTGCCGGCAGCAAAGTCACCACCGCCTGCAAGCGCACCCCCGCGGCCTTTTTCGCCTCCCGTACCAGAACCACAACGGGCGATCCCCGAGGCGATTCGGAATGTCACTCCGGGGGGCAGCGGCGCCCCCAATATGTCCGGCGCGCGCTTACGCCCTCCGCCTCAGGCGCCTCCCGCGTTTGCTTCACCGCAGCCTGCGCCGAGGCTGCCCCATTCTCCACAGTCAACCTATGTCTCTGGTCCTCCGCCGCGTTCGAAGACCAAGACGGCGTTGCTCGTCGCTCTTGTCGTGGTGCTCTGTTTGGGTGTCCTGATCGGTGCCTACGCGATTACAAAAGCGCTCCAATAGCGCGAACTCCGAAATAGGCAGAAGCACAGAGAACCAGTACGCCGGTGACGATCTGGACACGTCCGATCGCCGTATCTTGGAGCTTTCCCCGCAGCCAGCGCACGAAGAACATGAGTGACCCATTCCAGGCGAGCGCCCCGCCGATCACGCCCACCATGAACATGACCATCGGCGCGATGCCGCTTTCTACCCAGCCTCCTGAATGAACCGGGACGATCATCGACGACCACGTCGCCAACAAGGTGGGATTGAGGGCGCACAAGGAAAACCCGAGCAATAGGGAGGAACCCGTCGAAGGAGGAGCGTCATCCTCCTGCGGCAACGTGAAGTTCTTGCCCGCTCGGATCAGCGCGATCCCCACGATGAGCAAAATGATCGCTGCGAGTCCATCGATCCAAAGCCCGTACTCCGAAAGATCGAAGGGCAGCGAACCGATTCCATAAAACGCGACGCCCGCGTAGACCGATTCCGCGAGGGCGGAACCGAGCGCCACCTGAAATGCCGGCCGGTATTGTCCCCGGAGGGCACGCGATAGAATCAGCGCGGCGATGGGTCCCGCGATGGGAACAGCAGCGAGAAAGCCGAGCAGGATCCCGATGAAAAAGGCCGCAATCATCCGGCCAAACGACTCGTATCGCTTCCGCGCAGTTCGGGGACTCTGAAACTTCGCACGCTTTGCATCGGAACATCGGTTCTGAAAACGAACCGAATCGAGTTCATGTCATGTTCGCGGCCGCATTACAAATCCGAGCGGGTTTGCGGATGCTCAAGCGTCCGTGCGAAACGTCACGCTCTTTGTGGAGTGTGAACAACGCTCGTAGGCGCGAAAATCGGCCCATGGCATATTTCGGATCGTGTCGATAGAGGATCTCAAGACGCGACTAGAGGAAGTTGGCCAACGCGGTGAGCTGGATGCGGACGCGCGCACCGAGGCATCGCTTCGCGTGGCCGCGTCGCTTTGGGAACGCACCTTGGCCACCAAAGATCGCCAGGAGAAGAAGCAGCAGCGGTTGCTCTCGCGCATTCTCGACGATCCGCTCGCGCAGACCTTCTCCACCTTGCTCACCGATCGCGTTCCGCGGGCATCTTCCGCGGCCGAAACGGTACGACAGGCACGGCATGTTCTGAAACGGACGGGGATCCCAGGCTCGTTCTCTTGGTTCGAACGCGCGCAGCTCTTTGGGCTCAAACACTTCGGCGGGCTCTTGAGCGGCGTCGCGGCGAAGGGGCTCGAAGGAAAGATCCGAGCGGAAGCGCGTCCCTTTCTTCTCCCGAATGCGAGTCCGGCATTTGAACAATCCCTGAACCGCGTCCACGAGGAGGGAATCTGGTCGAACGTGAACCATCTCGGAGAGGCGGTTCTCGGCGAAAAGGAAGCGGAGAAACACCTCGCGGATTATATTGCGCTCCTGCGAAACCCCGAGGTCGGTTGTATCTCGGTGAAGGTATCGTCGATTTGCGAGCAGCTTAGTGCGCTCGCGTATCAGGATAGCCTCGAGCGGGTTTGCGTTGCGCTGCGCCGTCTCTACGACGTTGCGCTCGAAGAGATCTCCGCCGGTCGAGACAAAATTTTGATGCTCGATATGGAGGCTTATCGGGACCTCGAGCTGACCTGCGACGCCTTCGTGAAGGTGCTCTCCGAGCCGCGTTATCATGCGCTTCGCGCTGGGATTGTCCTTCAGGCGTATATCCCGGATTCTCATGCGCAACACGAGCGCATTCTCGCCTTTGCGAAGGAGCGTCTGGCGAAGGGCGGCTCTCCGATTCGGATGCGGATCGTCAAAGGGGCAAATCTCGAGATGGAGCGGGTCGAGAGTGCGCAGCGACATTGGGCGTTGCCGATCTACGAATCGAAGGCCCATAGCGACGCCAGCTTTAAGGCGATGCTTGAGCGCGCGATTACGGCGGAGAACCTGGCTGCGGTGCAGCTTGGCGTCGCCAGCCATAACCTCTTCGATATCGCGTTCTCTCTGGTCCTTCGGTACGAGCGTCAGATCGAGAGCGGGCTCCATTTTGAAGCGCTCTACGGTATGGCCGGCGCGCTTGCGCGGGTCCTGCTCGAGCTCGACGAGAAAGTTCTTCTCTACTGCCCAACCGTGCCAGAGGCGCACCTTCATGTTGCGGTCGCTTACTTGGTTCGCCGCCTCGATGAGAACACCGCCGAAGAGAACTTCCTGCGGCATAGCCTCAGCATGGAGGTTGGAAATCCGGCATGGCGAGGACAAGAGGCGGCGTTCCGCAAAAGTCGAGAGCTGCAGCGTTCGCTCTCGACCGAGTCGAAGCGCCGCGGGGGCCTAACCTCGGTCGATGCTCGCACAAGCTTCGAGAATATCGGCGATGTCGATTTTGTAATGCGGGAGAGTCGCGAGTGGATCGCGCCCCTCCTTGAATCGCGAAAGGTCACGGAGGATCAGCCGCTTTCTCTCTTTGTCGCCGGCGAAGAGATCGCGCGCGCGACCGAGCCAGGCTTCGACCCTTCACGTCCGGGCTTTGTTCCCTACCGAATGACCTTCGCCACCGCAGAAGAAGTTCAAAGCGCGATCGAGGCTGGGACACGTGCGCACGAGCGCTTCTCGAAAACCAGCGTCGAGGAGCGCGCCGAACTTCTCTTTGCCGCGGCCGAAGCGCTCGCGCATGCGCGCGGAGAATTGATCGCGGCCTCCGTCATGGACGGAGGAAAGAATGTCGAAGAGGCCGACGTCGAAGTCAGTGAGGCGATCGACTTCGCGAACTACTACGCGCACTGCGCGATCGATGCGCAGCGCCGAGCAAAGGGCAAGCTCGTAGGTCGTGGCCTAACCGTCGTGGTGCCGCCCTGGAACTTCCCGCTGGCAATACCACTCGGCGGAGTTTTCGCGGCGCTTGCGATGGGCAACGCGGTGATCTTGAAGCCCGCTCGCGAGACCGCGCTGATCGCGACGGAGGCGGTCAAGATCCTCTACTCGGCTGGCATCCCCCAAGAGGTCCTTCAGCTGATCGTTGCGACCGACGAAGTTGCGACAGAGCTCATCGTCAACGATGCGGTTCAGACCGTTGTACTGACCGGCGGCACGGACACCGCGCGTCTTTTCCGCAGGCTTCGTCCCGGACTTCATCTGCTGGCGGAGACCGGTGGAAAGAACGCGACCATTGTCAGCGAGAATGCCGATCGCGATTTGGCGATCGATGCGGTCGTTGCGTCCGCGTTTCGTCATGCGGGACAGAAATGTTCTGCAACGAGCCTTCTGATTCTGCCGCCGGGCATCTACGACGATGTTCACTTCCGCGCGCAACTCGTGGACGCCGCCGCAAGCTTGCCGGTTGGCAGCGCATGGGACCTCGCGTCTCGCGTGACCCCGCTCGTACAGGAGCCCTCGGAAACACTGCGCCGGGGTCTGACGACACTTCAGCCCGGCGAGGAGCATTGGTTGAAGTCGGTTCCTGACGAAACCAACCCGAGGCTCTGGTCTCCTGCGATACGTGGCGATGTGAAGCCCGGAAGCTATGCGCATCAGACCGAGTTCTTCGGCCCCGTGCTCTCCGTGCTGCGAGCGAAAGATCTCGACGACGCATTTCATATCGCGAACGGCACGCCCTATGGGTTGACCAGCGGCTTTCATTCCCTGAACGAAGGGGAGCAGGCTCGGTACCGCGAGACCATTCAAGCGGGCAACCTCTACCTCAACCGCGGCACGACGGGGGCGATCGTTCGCCGCCAGCCCTTTGGGGGCCGAAAGGCATCGAACTTTGGTCCCGGCGCAAAAGCGGGCGGCCCCGATTATGTGCTCCAATTTGCGCGCGAAGTTTCGGCCGACGTGAGCGTGTCGGCCGCGCTCATGAGTTACCAAGAGGCCTATTCAGAGCGCTACGCGCGCGAACACGACCCCTCGTCGCTCCTCGGACAGGACAATATTCTTCGCTACCAGCCGATCGACGAAGTGCTCTTGGTTCTCGGTGAGGGTTTCGCCGAGGAAGATGCACAGCTTGTGCGGCAGGCGATCAACCTTTGCGGGGCGCGCCATCGCGAGGTCATGCATGACCAGGCGCGCGATATCTCTCTTGAGGGAATCGTGCGCATTCGCGTGCTTGGCGAAGTCGGCGAGCTGCCTTTCGACGTTGGAGATTTGCACGTTGAGCGTTCTCCGGTCTCACGAAACGGATGGCTCGAGATGCGGAAATACGTTCTCGAACAATCGGTGTGCACGGATGTGCATCGCTACGGTCATATCGCAGAGCTCCCCGCGAAGCGTTGAACGTTCGAATGGAAATAAGTGAGCGGGCTGCTAGGTCGAGCCCATGGCCGAGCCCCCGCCCCCCTTTAAGCGCCCGCCGCCGAAGAAGAAGACTCCCGCAGTCGGCTTCTTTGGTCAGGAGGATTCGTTTGAGGGGGATATGCGGGTCGCAAAGCGGGGGCTTACCTGCTCGATCTTCCTGCTCCTGATCTTGATGTTGAGCGTCGCGTATTGCGGCACTCGCGGAGAGACGGCAGGACAGGCAATCGACGAAGCCGTCGACGCAGGCTCCGAAGACGCGCATTGAGCTTCGAGTGCGAGGCTCCGATCGATGGAAGGGATGATCTTTCGTCAGGAGGCGCCGAGGCGAGCTTCGGCGTTCATGGCGGAAGAGGGCCCCTCTAGCGTTCATGGCGGAAGACTGAACCACGCACTAGCAAGCCCAGGGCTCACAGCGCGCTGAATGCGACCAGGGTGCCGTTCGCCCCTCTCGAATCTCACGAAGAGGACGGGGCAGGGACTTGACGCCAGACGTATTGGATTATACATTTCATTAATCGTTGAATCGTTTATTTGAGCGATTTAATCCAAAGCTATTCTGGCGCTCACCCAAGGAAAAGTGGAGCCCAGCGAACAGGAGTTTCCATGCATTCCCACGACAATCACGATCACGTTCACGGCCCGGACTGCGGACACACCGCGCTAAAGCACGGCGACCACGTCGACTTTGTGCACGACGGCCACCTGCACTGCCCCGTCGAGGGCGGCGTGGAAGAGCATCAGCTCGACGTCAGCGAAACCAACCCAGACGGCTGTCGCGAACACGCTTGTTCCTCGCATGACGCAGGACATGTTCATGGCCCAGGCTGCGGGCACGAAGCGGTTCCCCATGGCGATCACGTCGACTACATCGTCGACGGTCACCTGCACCACCCGCACGGCGACCACTGCGACGACCACGGCCC
>JAHDCI010000342.1 GCA_020629955.1 Myxococcota bacterium
GAAGGTCTACTTCCGCACCAATAGCGATGTCATCGAGCGACGCTCCTACGCGCTCTTGAACAATATTGTCTCGGTTCTGAACAACCACTCCGAGATTCAGCTCGTACGCGTGGAAGGTCATACTGACGATCGCGGCTCGGATGAGCACAATATGGAGCTCTCGCAGCGACGGGCCGAATCGGTGGTTCGCTACCTGACCGAAAACGGCGTTGATGCGAGCCGTCTCCGCGCCCAAGGATTCGGCGAGACTCGCCCGGTCGTTGAAAACAACTCGCGTCGCAACCGCGCCACCAATCGCCGCGTCGAGTTCAATATCGGCAACGCCGAAGGCATCGAGCAGCAGGACAACGGACCGGGTTCCGACACGATCGATACCTGATCGAACCTTCGAACGAAGAAGCCGCCCCTCACGGGCGGCTTTTTTGTCGCTTCTCCAAAAGGTTTCTTCGATCGGCGGGGCGTCACTCACTTTCTTCGGTGAGTGCGTCAATGCTGGAGGATGAACTCGAAAGACGTTCGGTCGAACGTCCTCCTTCACGATGATGAATCTTCCGCGTTGCGAGCGTCGATTCACCACCTCGACATGCCTTGAGCTCGCTTGGATTGGATGCGCGGCGTCAGCCGCCTTCGACCGCGGTCTTGAGCTTGGAAAGACCGAGCTCAAACATCGGCCCGACCATCGAGTCCATCATCATCGCAAAGTAGCCTGCGACAGGATTGCTGCCGTTGTCGCCGGTCATATGCCAGGTGACCAACGTGCCCTCTCCTTGCGCCTCGTACGTGATCTCGCCGACCGACTCGAATTGGTCGTCAAAGGTCATATCCCATCGAACACCTTCTTCGACGGAACAGCGCGAGAATGTGAGCTCGCCGCTGCCGCTCTCCCCTGACCAGCTCTGATGCGCACCGACGCCGGTCGACGGGTCACCAACAGTAACCTGAATCGTGGGGTCGTCTTCGGTCCACGGAGACCATGCGGGCCACGCGTTGAGATCGCCGACATGCGCATGCACCTGAGCTGGTGAGGCGGAGATGGAAGTCGAACGAGTAACCTCGTAATCGCTGGGGAGGAGCATGCCCACCACGAGGACCACAACGAGGAGCGCGAGCAAGCCAAGGATAAACTTCTTAAACATGCGCGTGCGGTAGCGCGAAGCGCCGAGTCAGACCAGCGAGAACCCGGCGAGGCACCTCACCACCTCAAAATGATTGAAGCTTTGTTTGTTGGTCGATGGGTCAGAGCGCTCCGCAGTCGGCTTCGTCGTCCGTGCCGCGGACCATCCAGCCACCGCTATCCACGCGGGCCTCGAGCGCGTCCACCTCGCAGGTTGGCAGCCGTAGGTTGTCTTGAAAGGAAGCGATCCCGCCAACGGTCTCGAGCGAAGTCAGGCCGAGTTCGACCAGTTCACCGTTCCGGGAGACCTGCAACGTCGCGCGAATCGTCACAAGTCCTTCAAGCCCTTCGAGAGTGCGAAGTGCGGGGTTCGCATCAACCACCAAGCTTTGAAGCACGGTGAGCTCTTCGAGGCCGAGGAGGCTCTCGAGAGCGGTATTGCTCGAGATATGAAGCTCGCCGACTTGCGCGCTTGGAAACCCTTCAAGAGCCAACAGTGCATCGTTCCCGCGTAAGCGAACCTCACGAAGTTCGGCTGCAGCGCTCAGCCCAGAGAGTGATTCGAGGGACGTGTTTTGTTCAATCGCCAACGAAACCACGATTCCCTCGAGCGCGCCGAGCCCCGCGAGGTCGCGCAGCCCCGTGCCCTCGATCTGAACGGTGCTCGAAACGTTCCGCAGGGCTCCTAGATTCTCGATCGAGCGAAGCATTGGCAACTGCCGAAGCGTAAGCGCGCCGCCGAGATAAACGAGCTCCGAGAACGGGCCAAGCTCAGTCAGCGACGACAGCTCGTCCAGGCGAAGATGCGAAAGTCGCTCGGCGTTCGGGAGTCCATCGAGGGAGGAAAGCTCTGGACTCCCAGAAATCGTCAGGCCGCCATAAGCGCGAAGGTCCTCAAGCCCGTCGAGCGCCCGGAGATTCTCGTTGCCGAGAAAGATCAGGGCGCCGTCGATCGAGACGGCACCAAGCCCCTCCGGGGTTTCGAGGGCCACGTTTCGATCGACGCGGAGGGCGCCTCCGACATCTTGCAGCGCACCGAGCCCGGCCAAGGAGACGAGGAGCGGATTTCTGGATAGGTCGAGATCGCCACCGACGTTTCGAAGCGCGTCAAGCCCGCTCAAAGAATCGAGACCAAGAGTCCCGGCGATACGCAGGTCGCCGGAGACTTCCTCGACGCTCCCTAGCCCGCGCAGCGAAGCAAGGTTCGCGTTCTCTTCAATGCGAACATCCTCAAGAACCGTCACCGCGCCAAGGCTGTCGATCGCCCGAAGATCGCGATTCCGCAAAACTTCAATCCCGCCGAGAGAGGCAAGCGAGTCAAATCCGATCGCTTCGAGGGCATCGTCATCGTCCACGCGAAGCGTGCCGTCAATGGTCGTAAGCTCACTTAGCGACGCGACGTCTCCAAGGACACTATTCGACCGGAGGGAGAGGTCTCCGCCGATCGCGCTAAGCTGCGCTAGCCCCAGCAAGCTGCGGAGCTGTGAGCGCTCGATGCGCAACGTGCCTGTGATTCGGCGAAGAGACTGCAGAGGAAGCAAATCCGGGTACGCGAGTTCGACAATCGTAAGATCCCCGTCGATTTCGACGCATCCGGAAAGCGGAAGCAAATCTTCAGGCGATTCGACGACTCGATCGCCGGCTTCGCAATCTCGGGGAGTCGGGTCGAAGGCCAACCCCGAATCGCGTGCGTCGTCCGAAGCATCGGAGGGGTCTGCGTCCAAAACGGCACCGTCTCCGGCGACGCTGCCATCGATAAACGTCATGCCCCCATCGGATTCCTCGCCCTCGTCGCAGGAAGAGCAGCCAGAAATCGTGGTGATCAATCCAAGTGAGATCACAAAGTGCCGAAGTTTCGCTCGGTCCGCACGCGGGGAAAGGCCCAAAAATCTTAATATTTTCATAGAGAATTACACTTCTTTACAAGTCGGGACAATTGATGCACTGCGCCAAAAAGAGCCCGAGATCATGGTGCCAGCCGGTAAGCATTATGGACACCTTGATCATCGCTCTTTATCTGATCGCCCTCACGATTCTTGGAATCTACGGCGCGCATC
>JAHDCI010000085.1 GCA_020629955.1 Myxococcota bacterium
CCCGCGCGGAGCGAGGATGTTCTTTCATTTCTCTTTCGCAAAGTGGCCATTGGCCGTCAATGCTTAGAGTCGAACGAGATGAATCTCAATGCGTCGGTTCTGTGCACGACCTTCTTCGGTCGCGTTGTCGCCGACAGGACGCTCTTGGCCAAAGCCATGCGCTTCAAGACGGTTCTCATCAATGCCACGCTCAACGAGCGCATTCAGGACAGCTTGCGCGCGCTGCTGCGAGAGACGCTGATTTCCTGCGGCGTTGCCGGTGTTGTCCGTATGACCATCGATGGTCAGGTGGACCGAATCGGGGCAGCCGTTGGCAGCTTCGTTGATCTGATCGAGCACGGCGCTGGAGGCGTCGTTGATATGGTCACTACCCGTATCAAACTGGATCTGAGTCTGCAGGATCTCGCGAAGAGCGCTATCGCAGGCGTCCGCCTCCGCGGAATCGAGAAGGTGGAACGGCTCTAGCTCGAAGCCCTCAGGAAGAGAGCTGAAGAGCGCGCGGAACTGACCGAGATGGTCCGCGTCCGCTTCACCCGTAATCTCGACCTTCGAAGCCTGGAAGTCGATCTGACCACGCGACAAAAGCGAAAGCCCCTGGACGCCCTTCTGAAGACAAGCACCGAGTTCCGCCGGATACGATGCTGCGTCGCTGACCTGAAGCTCGCTGACGTCGACGCTGTCGAAGAACTCTCCACCGAGCATCGAAATCTGCTCGCGGGTCGCCTCGTCCGGAACATCGCCAAATGCCTTCAGCATCTTCGTGCCGCCCTCTCCTACGATCGTGCGCAGGCGAAGGTCATAGCCGCGTGCTGTAGCCGTCTCGGAATCATCTTGCGCTGGGGTGGTTTCGCCCGAAATCGCACGCGCCGCTTCAAGCAGAACCGCACCGTCGCTGGTTCCCGGGCCCGTTGCGGTCGCTTCTCCCTCTGGAGAATGGCCCTCCGGCCATTCGAGAGGATAGAAATCCGCTTCTGCAAGCTGGGTGCTTCCCATTCCGTAGGGGCGCTGGCCCGTATCTGGATCTCTTCGAAGTCCTTGTACGGTGCCGGCTCGACCTCGGTGGGACGTATCGTTGATGATGTATCCGAAAAAGATACCGACGAAGACCAGCGTTCCTACGAGGATGACCACGTTGAACGGATTGTCGTACTTCAGGTGCATGAAGAACGTGCACACCAAAGTCGCCTTCACCGACGCGATGAGAACGGCGACAAAGAGGTTCCAATCCCCAAGGCGAACATTGTACGCCGCGACCGTGAGGCCGGTAAGGACAAGGAGCGCACCAAGAATACCGAGGTACATCTTGGTGGAGGTGATGTGATGATGGCCGTGGTAGGCCTCATCGTGATGATCTGCGTGATCGTTTGCCATGATTCCGCTCAGTCGATGAGATAGAGGAGTGGGAAGAGGAAAATCCACACAAGGTCGACGAGATGCCAGTAAAGGGCAAAGAGATCGACTGGGGTGTAGAACTCGGCGCTGAACTCATTGCTGGCGTTGCGCTTAAGCATCCAGAGGATGAGCCCCATTCCAATCAAAACGTGAACGCCGTGAAGGCCCGTCATGATGAAATAGATGCCGAAGAACGTGCGAAGGTGATACGGCACCATATTCGCGCCGAAGTTCTCGTAGGAGTTGCCGATCGCCGTGGACATCTCTTCGGCGAATTCAAGCGTTGGTCCGTTTGAGCAATCGAACCCCGGACATCCAAAGTATTGCCCCGGCAAGGTTCCGACATGCCACTTGTGCGAGTACTCGAAGTACTTAACGACCATGAAGCCGGCGGCGCACAGGAAAGTGACGATCAGGTAAGACGCGGTCTTGCCTTTGTCGCCCTTCTGAGCCGACTGCACTGCCATCGCGGCCGTGAAGCTCGATCCAAGAAGAACAGCGGTGTTGATGGCGCCCATCTTCCAGTTGAGGAGATGGGATCCGACCGAGAAGGACTCCGGGTACCACGTACGAAAGATTCCGTACGCGACAAAGAGGCCGCTGAAGAAGAGGATTTCCTGGGAGAGGAAAGCCCACATACCGAGTTTCGCAGATTCAAACTGCTGCTTCGGCGTCTCGAAATGATGTGCCAGGTAAGCTGGCCCGTGAGAGTGCCCCATTCTTAGGCCTCGCTGCCTTTCTTGAAGTCCTCTGGGAAACCGGTCCAGAGTTCTTCTTCACTGCAAAGGTGGTAGTCGTAGGGTCCCCGCTCGATGATCGGAGTCTCTGCGAAGTTGTGCGGATGCGGTGGCGTCGTGGTCATCCACTCGTAGCTCGCCGAACCCCAGGGGTTGGGCGGAGCCTTCTCGCCGCTGCGCAGGCTCTTCACGAGCATGATGGCCATGATGGTGAAGCCAATCCCGAGAAGGTAGGCGCCACCGGTGGAGGTCATGTGGAAGGGCTGGAACTGGTCGAGGTAGTCGTAGTAACGACGGGGCATTCCCTGCGAGCCCATGATGAACTGGCTGATGAACGTAACGTTGAAGCCGACGAAGACGAACCCGAAGGCAATGCGCGCGAGCGTCTCGCTGTACATCTTGCCAGTCATCTTCGGCCACCAATAGTGAAGCCCACCAAGGAAGCCCATCACCGTTCCGCCCATCATCGTGTAATGGAAGTGAGCAACGACGAAGTAGGTGTCGTGGAGATACACGTCGACGCTAAGAACACCGAGGAAGAGGCCCGTAAGACCGCCAATCGTGAAGAGCACGAGGAACGCGAGCCCGTAGAGCATCGGTGATTCGAAGCTCACCGAACCTTCGTAAAGCGTAGCGATCCAGTTGAAGATCTTGACGCCCGAGGGGATGGCAACGAGGAAGGTCAGCGCCGAGAACACCATCGTTCCGTACTCGGACATCCCGGAGGTGAACATGTGGTGCCCCCACACGACGAAGCTGAGGAGCGCGAGAGAAATCGAGCTCATGGCAACGAACATGTAGCCGAAGATCTTCCGCTTCGAGAAGGTCGCGATTAGCTCGTTCACAACCGCCATACCCGGAAGAATCATGATGTACACGGCCGGGTGGCTGTAGAACCAGAAGAAGTGCTGGAAGAGAACAGGGTCACCACCGAGCTGCGGGTCGAAGATACCGACCGACATCGTCTTCTCCATGAAGAGTAGGAGAACAGTGATGGCGAGAACGGGCGTCGCGAGGACCTGAATGACGGCGGTGGCGTAGACACCCCAGATGAAGAGCGGGAGGCGCTTCCAGTGAAGGCCCGGCGCGCGCATCTTGTGAACGGTCGCAATGAAGTTCACGCCCGTAAGAATCGACGAGAAACCGGTGATGAAGACCGCGGTCGTCATCCAGAGAACCGCTTGGTCGCCACCGGTGACGTTTCGGCCAACCGAGTACGGCGTGTAGAACGTCCACCCCGTGTCGACGTGGCCGAGCACGATCGCAAGCACTGCGAAGATGGAACCGAGCACGTAAATCCAGAAGGACGCGAGGTTCAGCTTGGGGAAGGCAACGTCTTTCGCGCCGAGCATAATCGGCAGGAAGAAGTTGCCGAGCGCACCGGGGATACTCGGAATGATAAAGAGGAAGACCATGATGGCGCCGTGGAGCGTGAACACCTGGTTGTAGGTATCCGCCTCCATGAGCGTCTGGCCCTGCGTCGCGAGCTCGGTCCGAAGAAGTAGCGCAAAGGCGCCACCGAACGCGAAGGCAAAGATCACCGACATCAGGTACATCAGGCCGATGCGCTTGTGGTCGACGGTGATGAGCCAGGACGTCAATCCCGTCTCGTGGGTCAAATAGTTTTCAGGCTCGCCTTGCGAGGCCGTATCGGACGTATGGGGAACTTCTGCTTCAACAGTCATGGTATTTTACTCGCTGAGGCTCTGCATGTAGCGGGTGATCGCTTCGATTTGACGATCCGAGAGACGATACGCGGGCATGGCCACGTTTTCGTAGCCGCTCACGATGCGGGCGCCAGGATTGAGAATCGATTCGCGGATGTAGTTTTCGTCTGCAGCTGCGACGGCTTCGGCGCCGTTCGAGAACTCACGTGCGTTGCCCCAGAGGCCTTGCCAGGTCGGCGCGGGACCACTGCTGCCGTCAACGGAGTGACACGCGTTGCAACCGTTCTGGCTGTAGAGGTTGCGTCCCCAGCAGGTCGGGTCGCATTCGCCTGCTTCGTCCGTGCACTGGCTTGGGCAGGGAGGACCTTCCGCGAGGAACTCCTGGTAATTCGCTTCGGGGATGACGTGAACTTCCGCCATCATGGTCGAGTGGTTCGTGTTCCGGCCCGGGCCATCCGGGTCGTTAAACGCGCTGCGGGTGATGCCCTGACCGGCACCACAATACTCGGTGCAGAACACGGGAAGCGTGCAATAGCGCCGAACGGGCTCGGCGCCTGGTTCGGGGGGACGGCCACCGCAATATGCTCCCTGAGTGAGCGTATCCTGACAGTCGGTATCAGTCGTGCAGGTCGGGGTGCATACGCCCCAGTTGCAGCCGGTTCCTTCGGCACATTGCGAATCATTCTCGCAAGCGCCACCGCTCGTGGCTTCGGATCCGGTCATGCGGGTCGCTTCAAACCAGAGCGTGGAGTACATGCCCGGAACGACGTCACGCTTGACTCGGAAGTGGGGAACGAAGAACGAGTGGAGAACGTCCTGGCTCGACATGATGAGTCGAACAGGGCGGTTCACGGGCACCTTCAGAACGCCGAGGTCGTCGATAACGCCGCCTTCGTGCTCAAACTCCCAGTTCCACTGCATGCCTCGAACGCGAACGTCGACCGCGTTGTCCGGAGCGACCGAACCTTCGACGTAACCCACGAAGCCTTCGTGGAACATCCACCCAAGAAGAATGAGCGGAGTGAATGTCCAGAGAATTTCGATCAGCGTGCTGTGACCCGTCGGCTTTGCCTTGTGGCCCTTTCGCTTCCGATATTTCCATGAGAAGTAAGCGGTGGACGCGTAGATACCGACCGCGAAGACGACGCTGATCCAGAAGATCGCGTAGTACATATCGTCGACCTCAGGAGCGATAGTCGACCACTGCGGTGGCAGTTGGATTGTGCCTTCAGTTTCGTTCATGCTTCGGCCTGCTTTGGCGCGCTCGAGCGCGCGGAAGAATCGGTATTGGAGGTGCGGTTCGCACCCCCGGTTCGGCGCTCTCGACGCCACATAAAGAAGAGGAATCCACCCAGGAGCAGCACCGTGAGGCCGCCTCCGAGCTTCATAACGTTCACTGCCACGAGGGCATAACCGTTCGCGTTCGGATCGTACGCGTAACAATAAAGGAGAATTCGTTCGGTTGTGCTGACGCTTCGTCCTTCTGACGCTTCCAGAAGTGCGAATCTGACATCATTGGCTTCTAGTCGAAGGCCATAAAGATAGCGGGCCATCTTGCCGTCGGGGGTCGTGAACATAACCGCCGCCGGATGCGCATATTGCTCTTGCGCCGCGTTGTAGAAATAGCGGTAACCAGCGGCATCGGTGATGGCCTCGATGGCCTCATCTTCGCCGACGAGAAATGCCCATTCTGCGTTATCCCGGCCGTACTTCTCCATCATCTCTGCACGCTTCTCCGCGGCGCGCTCAGGCGTGTCCCGCGGATCGATGCTGATGGTGACCATCTGGTACTCTTGGCCTGCAGTCCATTGGACTGCGGAAGCCCCCTGCTCTGTCGCGTCGAGGACGAGACTGCACAGCGAGGGACAAGAGTGATACGCGAAGGTGAGCATCACCGGTCGCTCTCCGTCGAAATAATCCCGAAGTGTTACGGAGCGCCCGGTGTGGTCGGTAAAGGGAAGATCGAGGGGAAGCTGTTGATCGAGTTGTTCTTCGACGTCGATTTGATCGATCCCCGGAACTTCTTGCGCCGGAGTACCGTTCGGAAGCGTCGCCGTGTAGGCCTGCGCGTGCGCAACGCTGCCCTGCCCTGCGCCGATGAGCGCAAGGAGAAGGACGGCGAAAGTGAACGCGCGGACAAACATGGGTCTTACTCGGCTCCTACTGGAGTTGCCGCAGCCTGACGGCGGGTGGGCCATCCACGAAGCCACTCTTCTGCGGCGCCAAGGCTTTCCGCCGTCGGGTTGTTCCGTGCTGCTGCGCCGAGGCGACGCGAGCGCGCTGCATCATCCTGGAGGCCAAGATCGACAGCTTGCTGGGCGGAGCGCTCAAGTTGCGCAGAGAGCGCTGCCGCGCGTCGCATCATCAGCGCGGTTTCAGCGGCACCCTTGCCATCTTCGTCCGCGAGCTGCGTCCAGCCCTCGACCGCGGCGAGCGTGGAGAGAGCGTCCGGAAGAGCTGCTTGAATGCTGTCGTTCTGATTCGGTCGAACCGGCGCGACACCACGCGATCGAGCGACGTTCGCCATGGCGTCGGAAATGCTGACCGGCGCTCCCGAAAGACGGGCACGATGATCCGCGAGGCGATCGTTTCGTTCCGCGAGGTAGTCCACCCTGTCGTCGCCATCGGCGTCGATATTCGTGCGGACGGTGTCGTGGGCATCGCCGAACATATCGTTGAAGTACGAATGGAAGCCCGGGATGATGACGATCAAGGTCAGGACCGAGAGAATGCCCGAGATCCAAATGATCTTATTGGCCTCAGGACCGTCCTCAAATCCGAACTCCGCGTTCGACTCGTATTCTTCTTCGTGTGCAGACATGAGGTTCCTCAGTAGCTCTGATGGTGATGAATGCAGCGAGCGAGTCGCGGGTCACCAACCGGAATCAGCGGGTGGCGTCCAAGCATCCAGAAGAAGTAGGTGAAGAAGAGCCCCACACATAGGAGTAGTGCTCCGATATCCGACGCGTTGGGAGCGAACTCACCCGCCTGGGGAAGAATCAGCCAATAGACGTCGCAGATGTGCATGATCAGGAGCCATGCGGCGCCAAAGGCCATCATGCCCAGACGACGCTTCACGAGGCGCGAGATCAAGAAGTAGAAGGGAAGAACGAAGTGTCCGAACCCGACGAAGAGGCTCCAGAACTTCCATCCATGGCCCCAACGCTTGTGGTACCAGACGGCTTCTTCAGGAATTCCAGCGTACCAAATCAGCATCCACTGGCTGAAGGACACGTAGGCCCAGAAGCACATGAAGCCGAAGAGTAGCTTGCCGAGGTCGTGGAAATGCTCGACGTTCAGCGCTTCTCCGACGTGCCCTCGCTGGTAGAGACGAATACCGACGACCGTCTGAATCGCGAGAATCGCGACCGCCGAACCAGCGAAGACAACAACACCGAAGATGGTCGAGTACCAGCTTGGCTCCATCGCCATGATCCAGTCGAACGCGGCGAATGTGAGCGTCAATCCAAAGCCGACGGCACACATGGCGGATAGGCTCTTGACCTTGTTCGTGATCGCGAAGCGTTCCTTCTCGTCCGCGTCGTCCTGCGCGATGCTGTTGCGGAAGTAGAAGATGCCAATCGCGATCCAAATGAGCAGGTAGATGAGGCCACGGACGAGCCAGAAGCTGCCGGCAAGCCATCCCGACTTGTGCTCCAAAACATGGTGGTGAGCCGCGTGCTCCTGCGCGCTTCGCTCGCCGTGAAGCCCGTTGATGGGCTCGTA
Organism: Myxococcota bacterium; assembly: GCA_020629955.1. GTDB lineage: Bacteria > Myxococcota_A > Polyangia > Polyangiales > Houyiibacteriaceae > JAHDCI01. The sequence continues at coordinate 7,523 of JAHDCI010000085.1, forward strand.
ACGACGGACACGCTCGAGCTCAAACTCCTGGGCGTGCGCGGTCGACGCGTTAAAGAGATCGAGCGCCGAATGCTCCTCGCCTTCATGGGCGTGGTCGCCGTGCTCTTCGTGGCTCTCACCATGTTCCCCGTGGCCATCGTGAAGATGAAGCCATTCGTCGTACATCGAGAACGTCCCGGTGTAGACGCCCGCCGCGAGCGGAATGAACAGAATCGCGATGAGGGGCGCGGCGCTACCCGCGACCTCAGCCATCCGGCGTGCGGTGACGCCCCAGTGTCCGGCCGTGAAGTTGGTCGCCGCCGAGTAGAAGATCCCGCCAAGGACAAACGTCGTGACGACGATAAATCCGAAGAGGTAGCTATAACCGAAACGGTCTGCGTCGCTCGAGAACCCAAGTAGCGAGAGAATGCCACCGATGGCGGCTATCCCGGCGCTGAAGACCCACGAGTTCTTCTTCCAAAGCTTGTCCGAATCTGGGATTCGGTAGTCGTGCTCTTGCTCGCTCACTGTTGAACCTCCGCCTCAGCAGCGCTGGGCATGTTCATCGCGTCCGTGCGGGACGCCTGGCTGACCTGGAGCGCGCGCACATAGAGTGCGATGGCCCAACGGTCGTCCTGAGGAATGTTGTGACGGTACGCAGGCATGTTGCGGATACCGTTCGAAATCGTTGCGTAGAGCTGTCCATCCGGCATGGAGCGGATGCGATCTTCGTGGAAGCTCGGTGGCCGGAGCGCGGCAAAGCCGAGGTTCGCAGCGCGGTCGGAAACAAGACCTTCACTATCGCCTGCGACGCCGTGGCATGGCGCGCAGTAGATGTTGTAGCGTTCTTGGCCGCGGGCGACGAAATCTTCCGCGCCACCGTTGCGGTCGACGATTTCGGAGGGAACTTCGAGGATCCACTGCGCGTTGTCCGCCGTGCGGCCGGTCGTGAAGGTCTCATTCACTTCCATCTCGCGGGAGAGCGTGCCTTCGACCTGTGGACGCATGGTTCGACCGTCTTCGAAGAACTCCGACTCCTCGTGCGGATCGTAGCGTGCCTGGTGGTACATATTTCGGAGAGGCACAACGGGCGGCTCCTCCGAGATCTCGCCACGACAGCCGCTCACAAAAGAAGCGGCACTCAGCGCGAGAAAGAGAATCAGAAGGGAACGATTCATCAGACTTCCTCCTCGACGAGCTCAAGGAAGCTGGGCGACGTGCCCTCCAGAAGTTCACGGGTATCACCCATGTCGAACTTCTTGTCCGCGACCTCGATGGAGATGAAGAAACGGTCGTCGGTCGAACGCTCGAAGCGGTCGCTCTCGAAGACGGGATGGTTATGACGAGGGAGCTGATTGAGCCCAAGAATCCCCAGGAGGGTGCTGAGGCCGGTCAGCAGAATCGTACACTCGAAAAGAACGGGTACCATCGAGGGGAAAGCTCCCCAACCAGTGGGCTTGCCGCCGATGTTAATCGGGTAATCCCAGTGGTTCATGTAAAAGATCATGAGGAAAGCACCGATCAGACCGGTCATTCCGCCCGCGAAGCTGATGAGGCCGATCTTCGTCGGAGCAAGCCCCATCGCGTCATCGAGCCCGTGAACCGGATACGGTGTGTGGCAGTCCCACTTCTTGTAACCGGCGTCGCGAACCTGCTCGGCAGCGTCGCGAAGTGCTTCAACGGTCTCGTACTCGGCGAGATAGAGCGCTGCGCGCTTTCCGTTGGAACCACCGCGGTATGCTCCGCCCTTTGACGAACCAGAAGGTCGTCGAACGTCTCCCGGAGCAAAGCCCGGGTTCTCGTCGGCAGATGTCTCCTCTGTCTCCTCGTCGTCGTCGCCTGCAACTGCGCTGGAAACAGCGGCTGCTGCAGCTGCGACTTTGTCTTTCGCAGACGAGGCGGCTTCTTTCACGGCGTCGGCGGCATCGCTTGCCGCTTCCTTCGCGCTGTCGACCGCATCCGAGGCGACTTCCTTCGCGGAGTCCGCCACATCGGAGGCTTTGTCCGCAGCGGCTTCCACCGCGCCGGAGGCCGCATCTTTCGCAGCTTCCGCGCCCTCTTTGACGGCATCCACGGCGTCCGAGGCTTTCTCAGCGGCGGCTTCCGCCACTTCTGAGACAGCATCTTTTGCAGCTTCGGCCTTCTCTTTCAGATCCGCAGCGATTTCTTCCGCGTCTGGGATTCCGACGCCCATGAGCGTCTTCTTCACGCGAGGTCCGCCCACACCAGCAATGGTGCCGCGTCGCTTCTTCTTATCGTCGTTCGTTTCGTCCGACATGATCACTCCGCCGGAGCAGGCACCGCGTCGTGTGCATGCTCATGTTCGTGTTCATCGTGCGCGTGGGGGTGCGCGTGAGGGAGGGTTGCCTTGACTTCAGCGATGGCGATCATTGGAATCCAGCGCACGAAGAGAAGGAAGAGAGTCAGGAAGAGCCCGAAGGTTCCGCAGTAGAGGCCGATGTCGACCCATGTCGCCTCGAAGCTACCCCAGCTACCCGGGAGGTAGTCTCGGTAGACCGAGGTGACGATGATGACGAATCGTTCGAACCACATTCCGATGTTGATGAAGATGGTGACGACAAACATCACTGGGATGCTGGTACGCATCTTCTTCGACCAGAACACCTGCGGCGAAAGCACGTTGCAGGAGATCATGGCCCAGTAGGACCACCACAGCGGACCCCAGTTGCCCTGCTCGTCGATGAGGCCAAAGCCGAGACGGTTGTGGAAGAAGACCCACGCTTCGTAGGGGTTGCCGGAGTACCAAGCGATGAAGAACTCCATCGCGTAGGCGTAGCCAACCATGGTGCCCGTCGCGAGCATGAACTTGTTCATCAAATCCATGTGTTTGACGGTGACGAGGCTATGAAGCCCGAAGACCGAACGAACGATCAACATCAGCGTCAACACGAGGGCGAAGCCCGAGAAGACCGCGCCAGCAACGAAGTACGGCGGGAAGATAGTCGTGTGCCAACCCGGAATGACCGAAGTCGCGAAGTCGAACGAAACAACCGAGTGAACCGAGAGAACGAGCGGCGTCGAAATACCTGCGAAGATGAGGTAGCCGCGCTCGTAGTGCTGCCAGTGACGATGCGACCCGCGCCAGCCGAGCGCGAAGAAGCCGTAGGCGCGCTTGCGCAGTAGGCTCTTGCTTCGGTCGCGAAGCGTCGCGAGGTCGGGAATCAATCCGACGTACCAGAACACCACCGAAATGGTGAGGTAGGTGTTAACCGCAAAGAAGTCCCACATCAGTGGCGATTTCAGGTTCGGCCAAATCCCCATCGAGTTCGGAAGGGGGAAAAGGTAGTAATCGAACCAAGGCCGGCCGGTATGTAGCGCGGGGAAAATCGCCGCGCACAAAACCGCGAAGACGGTCATCGCTTCGGCGAAGCGGTTGATACTCGTTCGCCAGTTTTGGCGGAAGAGGAACAGGATGGCGCTGATGAGCGTTCCCGCGTGACCAATACCAATCCACCAAACGAAGTTGGTGATATCCCAAGCCCAGTACGCCGGCGTGTTGTTCCCCCAGACACCGATACCGATGGTCAGGAGGTAACCAATGCAGACGAACATCAGACCCAGAAGGCAGAGCGCCGGGAGGAAGAGCATCCACCAACCGCGAGGCGCCGGCTTTTCCGTAACACCTGCGATGGTCTCTGTGATCGAGCTGAATGTGGTCCCTGGCGGGAGCAGCTGGCGCTCGCCGATCTCTTCGATGGGGGCTGCGTGACTACCCATCAGTGCGCCTCCTCGTGGTCATGGCCGCCGGCACTTCCGTGCGCGGGCAGCTCGGGGTTCGGGTTACGGATGAGCCCGAGGAAGGTCGTGCGCGGCTGAGCGCCGACCTCCGCAAGGAGCTTGTACCGTCGGTTCGTTGCGTCGACGCGAGCCACCGCACTCGACGAGTCATTGAGGTCCCCGAAGACGATCGCGCCCGTCGGACAAACCTGCTGGCAAGCCGAGATAACATCGCCGTCTTCGAGCGAGCGGTCTTCACGACGAACCGTGATTTTCGCTTCCTGAATCCGCTGCACGCAGTAGGAGCACTTCTCCATGACGCCGCGGCTTCGCACCGTAACGTTCGGGTTAAACTGCATCTGGCGCGTCTCCGGGAACTCTCCGTGGAAGGCCCACGGGTCATCGAGATGCTGGTGCCAGTCAAGGTAGTTGTAGTGACGAACCTTGTACGGGCAGTTGTTCGCGCAGTAACGAGTGCCGATGCAGCGGTTGTACGCCATATCGTTCAGGCCTTCTGGGCTGTGCGCCGTCGCGTTGACCGGACAGACGTTCTCGCAGGGCGCCTCTTCGCAGTGCTGGCACGTGATTGGCTGCATCGCGACCTGAACGTCATCGCTGATCTGATGGTCGCCAGGGTTCTCATCGACGAAGTAACGGTCGATACGAATCCAGGTCATATAACGACCACGCTTAACCTCTTGCTTGCCGACGACGGGAACATTGTTCTCCGCCTGACACGCTGTGGTGCAGGTTCCGCAACCGGTGCAGGTCGTCAGGTCAACCACCATACCCCACTTGTGGAGCGGACGGTTGTTTGCGACATCGCGCGGCGAGTAGTCCACCTCGGTCCAAAGCGGGCCGGAGGTCCACTCGACGGTGCGGTAGGAAGCAAAGTCAGGCTGGTCGCGATACTCCTCGAGCGAAGCGTCGATGGCGATCGGACGACCCTCCATGTACGCGTGCTGCTGGGAGATAACGAGCTCGTAGTTTCCGCTACCGCGGCTGACGTTCACGCCCGTCACGAAGTTCATCGCTTCGAGGGAACGGATGGCCGAGACGTCGAATCCGCCTGCATCCCAGTCGGGTTCCGGTCCGAGGCCCGGCCACGTTTGCTTGTTGCCGTAGCGGCCTGCCGCCGTGCGTCCCCAGCCGAGGTGCGCGGTGATCGAGTGGTCCGCATGTCCGAGAAGCGCGTAGGCAGGGAGCTCAATGCTCTGACCGTTCTTCTCGATGGTGACCATGTCCCCGTTCTGAAGACCAAGCTCCTGACGGGTCGCGTAGGACATGAACGCAGCGTTGTCCCACACCACCTTGGAGAGCGGCTTGGGAAGCTCGAGCGCCCAAAGGTTGTTCGAGAAGCGTCCGTCCAAAAGCGCCGGGTCGGCCACAAACTGAACTTCGAAGTTGTCCGCGCCGACCGTCACCGCGCTGGCTTCGGAGAGCGCTGCTTGAATCGCGCCTGCGTTCGCCGAAGGCGTTGCCGGGCGAACCGCGCTACCCGCGAGCACGCCGGAATGAAGTGCCGAACGCCAGCGAGCGGTCGTCGCCGGGCTCATGCCGTTCGCGTCGAAGCTATTCTGCACGATCTGATGACCGCTGACTGAGTTCTCGCCGGCGAAAGGCGCTAGGACCTCAATCGCCGAGCGACCGCCATAGAGAGGAGCGATCATCGGCTGCTGAATCGAAATCGACCCATCCACGGCGCGAACATCCCCCCACGCCTCAAGCTCGTGGGCCATCGGAATGTGCCACGTGCTCTTCAGCGTCGTCTCGTTGCGATGCGTGCTGAGGTGAACCGAGGTGAGCCCGCTGCGTCCGAGAAGCTCGCCAAAATCAACATCGCCTGGAGTGGTGTAGACGGGGTTGCCACCGAGGATGAAGAGGGTCTGAACCGAGTCGATCTCAGCGACGAGCTCTCCAAGGCTTGCCGCCACTGTGGCCTGCTCCGCATCCGCCGCGGGGTAAAGCTTCACAATGGATCCGATGCTGCCCAGCGCTTCGTTGATTGCGTACCCGAGGGCGTGGACTCGAGCTGGCTGACGAGGACCGACCACGACTGCCGAGGCACCAGGTCGGCGGCGGTTGGACTTTCCATCCGCTCCGGTCAGGTCGTCGGCCATGGCATCGAGCATCTGGGCCCATTCCGCCCGTCCCGACTCGTTACCACCAAGTGGGCCCACCGATAGACCGCGCTCGCCGAGCTTGGTCGCGAGGGCCTTTAGGAAGGTTTCGCATTCGCTGGCCGCGACTCGAACCCGATGGTCCGCGTTCGAACCCGTGATCGAGAATGTACCCTCTACCGAGTAGAGGCGAATCATGTGATCGGTGTCCGGATTGCTCACGAAGCGACGGGCGCCCCATCCCTTCGAGGCGAACACCGAGCCATCATCCCGGCCCAAGAAGTCAGAGTCGATCGCCACGAGAACGTCGGCTTCGGATACATCGAGGCGCGTCGACATCCGGTTTCCGAATGCGATCTTCGCTCCTTCCAAAGCGTTATCTTGCGAAACCGAAGCGTAGGTGTGGAACTTGGCTTGCGGCAGCGCCGACTTCACCCGTTCGCGGAGACGAATCAGTGTCGGGCTCGTGGTTGGCTCGAGGAGGAACCGAAGGCCTGCTCCGCCGTTTCCAGCCGCGCTCCGAATGGTTGTCGCGAGAAAATCGTCAAGCTGCGCGTACGTGCGGTCCGCAAGGGAATCGCCGTCGAGCTGTGCCGGGCTTTGCGACCGATCGGGGTCGTAAAGGTCCCAAATCATCTGCTGAGCGAAGAGGTCGGTTTTTCCGCCGGAAGAACTCTGCTCCGAGTTTCCTTCGATCTTCGTTGGACGTCCCGCGTGGGACGTCACGAGCAAACCGAGGGCATCCCCGCCGCGTTGCGTCGCGGTCGCGTAGTGAAGGGGCACACCGGGGACGATGTACTCCGGCTGACGCACGAACGGGAGGATGGGCTCCTCTGGACGTCGGAGGCAGCCTTGAAGCGTCAGCGCAGCACCGGTCGCGCCGGTCGTCGCAAGGAAACCACGGCGGCTGAGCTTTGGCTGCTTGAGGAGCGCGTGATTGCTCTGCCCCTTCCGCTTCACCAGAGACTTGCTCGGAACGAGGCCCGAGAAGAATCCGTCCGGACGTTCCGATTCCGCGAGCTCCTGCCGCTTCTTCGGATCCATCTGCTTTTCTTCAATGCTTCGCCAGTGGGCCTTGTTGGAGGCCGACGGCGAAAACTCATATGGCTTACGACGACTCATCGGTGACACCCTGAACAGTGCGTGGGGGGATTCACGGATGCGATGGCTTCCTGCAGTCCATTCTGCCGCCACTCATCATCCGCTTCCCATTCCATGTTCGTGATTTGATCGGTTGGCCTGAGGTGCTCGCTTGGGTCGCGGTGACACTCAAGGCACCACTGCATGGAGATCGGTTCCTGGATGGAAACGACTTCCATCTGGTCGACTCGGCCATGACAGCTCGCACAGCCGACACCTGCGGAGAGGTGGACGCTGTGGTCGAAATAGGCATGGTCCGGGAGCATATGCGCGCGCACCCATCGCACCGACTCACCACTCTCCCAGCTGTCGCGGACAGGCTCGAGAAGTGCCGACTCGGGATGAACCACCGCGTGGCAGCCCATGCAGGTCTGCGTCGGGGGAATCATCGCTTCGCCGGATCGTTCGACGTTGGCGTGGCAGTAGCGACAGTCCATTCCGAGTTCACCTGCGTGAAGACGGTGGCTGTATGGGACTGGCTGCTCGGGTGCGTACCCGACCTGCAAGTTCTTAGGGGAGAAGTAATACCAGAACCCGCCGATGACGGCGACACCGCCCAAAGTCGCCCCTACAGCAAGGGCGAGGGGCAGCAGGTTCAGTTGGCGTGGGAAGATCTGCATGCGACTCGTTGTTCAGTACGAAAATGCGGCGATAAGGCTGCGCCTCGCGCCTTTTATAAAATGCGAACGTTCGAGACAAGCGTTTCTCGCGAAATCGCCCGGATTTTCGCAATGGTGGTGCGTGGGCGAAGGTTGTGAAAAAGCGCTTCGATGGGGAAAAGCCGTCCATCCCCGGAGGGGAACGATACGCCTAATTCGAGTAGTCTCATCCATCGTTGCGTCTGAACTAGCGGAACTAGAGACATCGTCAACCTGGAACGGAGAAGATTCACCTTTGCCCGTGATGAATGGCACGCCAGATGCGTCACACGATGTTCCTTGCCCCTTGCGAACTTCACCCAAATGCGAGAGCGTCACCCCATGAAAACAACGCAAATCGCGCTGCCAAAGACGTCACTCAAATTGGGACAAATTCCGTGCGCTTTCTCTCGGGGCACGCGGGGATGAGCGATCCTGTTCTGATCGAGTCGGATCCGCGGGGTGTGTGGACCATCACACTGAACCGGCCAAAGGCGCGTAACGCGCTTCGCACGGATATGATCGAAGGAATCGAGGCTGGGCTCGCGAAGGCGGCAACCTGTGGCCGCGTGGTGGTTCTGCAAGGGGCCGGGGGCCACTTTTGTGCGGGCGGCGACATCAAGGAGATGGCGTCAGCACGAACGAAGCAGGCAGGCCCCGGCGAAGATCCGATCGCAGATCTGAACGCACGGTTTGGAGACGTCGCGCTCGCCATCACGGAGTTCCCACTGCCCGTGATCGCCATCACCCAAGGTGCGGTTCTGGGAGGTGGGTTCGGTCTCGCAACCGCGGCAGACATCGTTCTGGCCGAGGAAGGTAGTCGCTTCGGATTGCCGGAGACATCGCTCGGCATCCTCCCCGCACAGATCGCTCCCTTTCTCATACGCCGGCTCGGGCTCTCCACTTCACGTCGCTTGGCACTCACGGGGGCAAAGATCGACGCGCACGAGGCGCTGAGGATTGGCTTGGTGGACCTCGTCAGCCCAGCACATTCTCTTGGGGCCAGACTGGAAGCGATCCTCGAGAAGATTCTCCGCTGCGCTCCGGGAGCCACTTCCGCGACCAAGAGGCTTTTTTCGGATCTCGCGACTCCGATCGAATCCGCAACGATTCAAGATGCCGCCAAACGATTCGCAACACTCGCCCGCGGCGAAGAAGCACAAGAGGGCATGATGGCCTTTATTCAAAAACGGTCCCCCAATTGGACCACCACCCAGAACGAAGACTGATGACGAAAGCGATCCTTACGTGCGCCTTAAACGGTGTGCTCACCAACCCGAAGCAACATCCCGTTCCCGTCACCCCCGAGGAGATGGCGGCTTCTGCGAGAGAAGCGTACGACGCGGGAGCGTCGATTATGCACATTCATTTCCGGATGCAGGGCGAGGGCCAAGGGCACCTTCCTTCATGGGAGCCAGACGTTGCCAAAGCTTGCGCGGACGCGATCCGGGCGGCGTGTCCGGGAGTCATCATCAACCAGACGACGGGCGTCGTCGGGCCAGACGTTCGCGGCCCGATCGCGTGCATGGATGCACTGAAGCCGGAGATCGCCGCGTGCAACGCGGGTAGCCTCAACTACTTAAAGCTTCGGAGCAACGACCAGTGGGCATGGCCGCCAATGCTCTTCGACAACCCAGTCAGCAAAGTGAAAACGATGCTGGATGCGATGGATCGAAACGGCGCCCTCCCCGAGTTTGAGTGTTTCGATGTCGGCATCGCACGCTCGATCGACCTTTTCGTTCGTAGCGGGATGACCCAGCACGCTCACTACAACTTCGTCATGGGCGTCGCGAGCGGGATGCCGGTCGATGTCGACCTTCTCAAGCTGCTTCTTAAGTACAAGCGCGAAGACGCCCTCTGGCAGTGCACCTTGATCGGGCGGCAGGAAATTTGGGAGGTCCACCAAGCGACGGCGGAACTCGGCGGAATGCTAAGAACCGGCGTTGAAGATACGTTCTATTTGCCAAATGGGGAACGCACCACCGGCAACGGCCAGTTGATCGAAGCGCTCGCGCAATGCGCAAAAAACGCGGGCCGAGACGTAGCGAGCCCGACTGAAGCGCGGGAGATTTTGGGCCTCCCAGCGTAGAACAGGCCCCACCCGCAAAACTGCCCGTGCCGATTGGCGACTATGGGAAGCAGCGGACGAATGCGTCGTCGTCGTGCGCCCCGTCGCCGGATAGGTCTTCGAAGTCCGAGCCGTTCGTAAACGAATCCGCGCTCGCGGCGCCAGACCGACGCGACCAAATCGGCCCAACCCCGGCTCGACCTTCGAGACCGCACTCAAGCGTTCCCCTTCGGTACCCAAGCTCCAAACAAGCCGCGTTCGCATCGACATCGCGAAGGCCGGGGCAAGCGACCGTGCCAAAGATCGTTTGCCCAGGTCGAGTTACAAGCAGTCTTCCAACAACAGAGTCACCGTCTCGACGACCGACGAGCCGGATTCCACTCGTCGGCAGGTCGCAGACGCCGAAGCGTTCAAAGCGCACGAGGCTATTGTCCGATCCGAAATTCATCACGCGCAAGGTATCGCCTGCGCTCACCCCAGAGCTCGCTCCGAACCCAACTAGCACCGGCCGCCCCGGTTCCAGATAGTCCGCGCCGACATCGCCCGCGGGGACCCGGGTGGGCACCCAAAAACGCACCACCGAAACCCCATCTTGATAGAGCTCGAGATGCAGGGCTGCACCGGAGATACGGCCGTGCAGTGCGTAGATCGTGCTCGCGCTCTGGCAGAAAGCTTGGGGGATCCGGAGGTGTTCTTCCGCGAACGTCCCATCCGGTCCTGCGGTCCCAACGGGATCCGCGCGAAGCATGACATCCGCGGAGGACAAAGGATCGGGTCGAAACGTAAGCGCGAGCCCGCGACGGTCTGGGCTGAACGGGAGAGCCGCACCGGCGTCATGCGTTTCCCGAAGACCGATATCGCCCGATTCGAGAAGAACCAAACCGAAGGACCAATTGTCGCCGAGGGCGCCGCACTGAAGCGCGAACGAGACCTCAAACTCAGGCGGGAGGATCTCAGGTCGCCGTGTCCAGACGATCCCGGGAAGCTCTGGCTCATCTGAGAGTCGTACGCCTCCTCCGGAAAACCGCGTCGCCCCGAGGACATTCACAAACCCAGAGCGCGCGCGACCGAACTCGGACACCAACGTGACGCCGGATGTCCCGTTGTCGATCACTCCATCGCCGTCGTCATCGCAATAGTTGCAAACCTCGATGGCGCGGCAGCTTTCCGCGCTGCCCCCTGAGCAATCTGGTGAGCACTCGCCCGTGCCCGCGCCGGGAGCGCCGGCCACAATGCATGGCGTCACACAAGAAACTGCGGTGTCCCCGATCGCGCAAACGAAGCTCTCTTCGACGTCGCCATCAAGGTCATCGTCGCAGCCATTGCAGACTTCGTCCCCCATACAGCGCCCCGCCCATTCACATGCAACGCAGGCTTCAAACCCGTCGGAACCACAGGTGGTCGTACATGCGCGGGTGCTTTCGCGGGAGCACTCGAAATCCTCATCCGATGAACCATCGCAGTCATCGTCCTCGCCGTCGCAAACCTCTGACGAAGTCGGAGAACGGCTCGGATTGAGGTCGTCGCAGTCATCACCGCAACGGTCTCCGTTACAACACCGAGCGTCGATATGCCCGTCGGTATCAATATCGCGGTTCCCCAAGGTCGTTGGGTCGCAGTCCTCGTCAACGCCTTCCACGTCGCAGACTTCGGCTGCGCCGGGGAAGCGCAGCGCGTCTTCATCATCGCAGTCCGCGCCCCCGCAAGTTGCCGACGCAAAACCGTCCCCATCGGCATCCGGGCAGCCATCCAAACATGCTTCGCTGGATTCTTCGCATCCGGCGCTGGCAGGACACGGACGATCACCGGGCACGCAAGATCCGGCTTCGCATTGCTCGTTGCCGTTGCAGAACACTCCGTCGTCGCAGTCGGAAGACGAAGAACACTCTCCAACATCGGGCAGACCACTATCCACAGGATCCGAATCAGGCCCGCAGGCGAGAGCGAAAGTGAGAGCAGCGACCGTGGTAAGTCGATGGATGAACTGGTTCGCCATCCCGAGATGACACGACGTTCGCTGCTTTCCGACAAGACTAATTTTTCGGGAGCGTCGCGTCGAGACATCCGATGACTTCGAACTTGACCCGCTTTTCCTGTAAAGACGAAACCTTAGCGAATCGAAGACGGCTAGGTTCCTCCACCGACCAAAGCCTCAAGGCTCTCGCGCGTAACGCCCAAACGAGCTGCCACTTGGTGAGCGAGAGACGTCTCGGCGACGCCGGGCACAAACTGGTATGTCGGTCGCTCCTTGGCGTCGAGCTCGACCTGCTTAAAGTGCAGTCGCTCCACATCGTTTCGGCGTTCAAGGTCGCGCGCCGCATCCAGAAAATGAGTCGTCAAAAGCACCTGCGGCCGCATCTTCGGGAGCAGTGAGAGCACCATCTCGAAGATCGCG
>JAHDCI010000086.1:0-16327 GCA_020629955.1 Myxococcota bacterium
TGCGTCCGATTTTGGTCTCGTATTGTAGAAATGTGACGAGAATTGGGTGGCGTTTGAGTGCGTGAAAATACCGCGAAGCGGTTTCGGACGTTTTTCACCAGCCTGTTAGGGGCGCCGAGGCGAGCTTCGGAGAGCCGACGACATGCCAAGTATATCGAAGGAAGAACGAAGCTCGGACCGGCGTTTCTGGCGGAAGAGGGTCCTTCTAGCGATGTGAACCACGCACTCGCAGGGGGATGAGAAAGGACCGAATTCGATCCAAGAGATTTTTGCGTCCGCAAAAGCGTCCGACGTTTGCCTCGCCTTGCACGTCCGTGGCGGAAACGGGATGGCGCTTTAGCGCGTTACGAATCCGCGACCCGTTTTCGCAAGGATCGCCGTCCTCGCGCTCACAACGTTGGGCTGCCGCACGCGCTGCTCCCTTAACGTGGATTTTCGATCAGCTTCCGCGCAGCAATGCCAAACTCGGTCGGGACGATTGGCTTAAAATGAAATGCGTTTGCCCCGACCTCGCTGAGCCGGTGCCAGTCGGAGGCGGAACCGCGCCCGGTGACGATGAGGATCTGCATGCCATCGTGACTTCGGTCTTTGCGAATCTTCTCGGTCAGCGAGACGACATCGGTGCCCGGCATATGAAAGTCGAGGACCAGAAGGTCGAAGCGTTGTCGAGCGAGGATGTCCAGAGCGTCTTCACCGCACGATGCGGTCTGCACGGATGAGAAGCCTGCGACGGTCTCGAGGGAAGCGGCGGCGATCGCCTGGAAGTCGGGATCATCGTCCACGATGAGCGCTTGGCGATTTGCAGACAGCGCTTGCTTTGCGTCGCTGAGTAGGTCGACCAAAGCCGCCGATGTCGGTCTTTCGTCGGGCGCCTTTCGCAGCGTCGCGTCGATCGCGTCGCAGAGTTCGCGCGGGGTGCCGGGCGCCACCTCCGCGAGCGGTTTCGGCTTTTTATAGAGGTGCTGAGCGAACACCCGCGTCGCGTCCGGCCCGTTAAAGGGCGTATCCCCCGTCAACATTTGATAGCCGACGGTGCCAAGGGAATAGACATCGCTGCGGGTCCGAAGATGGGGCGGGACATGCGCGCGGATTTTTTCGGGAGCGGCGTAGCGAGCGGTGCCGAGGAAACGAGCTTTCCCATCGATGCCGTCGACCGTCAGACCAAAATCCGTAATCGAGAGGCTGCCGTTTCGGCGGACAAGAATATTTCTCGGCGTGAGATCGCCGTGCACCGTGCCGCTTGCGTGAATCGCTTCAAGCCCGGACGCGAGCTCGCAGAGCGCGGCAATCGCGGAGGAGGCTGGGAACGCTGCTCCGCGTCGCTTTTGCTCTTGCTCAAGCGAGCGCCCGTCCACGCACTCCATCGTGAAATAGGGACGCTCTTCGAGTGTCCCGAATGAATAGATCTCGACGACGCCCGGGTGCCGAACGCGGGCCATGGCGCGCGCTTCTTCGAGGAAGTGCGTGCGGATCTGATGGTCCTTTGCAAGCTCAGAGTGTACGAGCTTGAGCGCCACGTCTCGTTGAAGCGCTTGATCGTGTACGCGCCAAACCGTACCCATGCCGCCCGAACCGAGTCGCTCACGAACCCGAAGGCCGTTGGCGATCGTGGAGCCGATCTCGAGATTGTCCGCGTCGTCGCGCATGAGGAGTCCCAATAGAACATGATTTTGGAGGGGCGAAAAGAAGTTCGGTCCTTCAGGAGTCGTGCGCGATGTTCCGTTTTCTGGGGATTCCCTTCTCGAGCGAAGCGCTTGCGAGGGCTGCGCTTCGCGCTCTAACCTCGCGGCGTGGCCTTATTGAATGATCGCGATCGGCAAACGCTTGAGTCTTCTTTGCCGAAGTGGAACCTCCGCGGAGAGCGTTTGAGCGCACAGTTTCGGTTTGAAACGGCACGAGAAGCGATCGCTGCGATCGTCGAGATTGGCATTCTGGCCGAAGCGCATGGTCATCACCCGAATCTCAGCTGGGTATACAATCGGATCGATATCGAGCTTTGGACCCATGACGAAGGTGGACTCACCGAACTGGATACGAAACTCGCGCATGCGATCGAAAACGCGCTGCGGAAGAGAACGAGTTCCGATTCCTGAAGTCTGCACCGCGCAAAAGAAAAGCCGCCCTGAGGACGGCTTTCCTTCTTTCGAAGAGACCCTATTTCCGAACGCGCACGCGAGCTCGGCCGCCGTTTCGGCGGACTGTTGTTCGTCGAACGGTGCCGTTCCCGTTTCGACGGGTGGTTGTCCTTCGAACCGTTCCGCGTGGACCGCGACGCACGGTTGTCCGGCGGACGGCTCCGTTTGGCCGCCGCACCGTCGTTGTTCGAACGCGCTGACCTCGCACGGCGCCTCGGGGACGAACGACCGCGCGGCCGCGAACGCGAGCCCGGGCTCGGGGGCGAACGACGGCTCGACCACGTCCACGGGGCTGCCACTGGCCGCCTACATAGACATAACCACGTCCTTGGCGCTGCCAGCGAGGCTGCACGTAGGTGTAGCCAGCACGTCCCTGCGTCCAGTAGCCATCGACCCACACGTACTGCGCGCCATTCCACTGCCAGTGCCCCTCCACCCATACGGCGTTGTTATACGGCTGGACAGGGCGTTGCGCGATTCCGACGCGGCGCTGTGGCGGAGCCTGATAAACGACAGCACCTTGGGGCGCTCCGTATTGGGCCACCGTCGCGCGGGGCCGCGTGTAGACGGTGCAACCGCTGCCGATGGCGATGCACGCGATGGCAATCGCGAAAGGTAGAGTTCGGTTTCGTTTCATCAGGTTCCTCCAGTCGCAGGGTCTCATAGCGACGTACTTAGGTCCAAATTCGCCTGTGAACAGTCTCTCAACCACTCGCGGGCCTCTTGCGTCTTGATATTCTGAACCTGCAAACTCAATGCCAAGTTCTTCCGACTTCCCTTCGACGCGGCGATATGCTTCTCTGCATTCGCAGAGCAGCTCCACAACCGTTCAGATTGTGTCTGTTTTTTCGCAGGAAAGGTGATGAATCCCATGTTCTCCGAGGTAGACGCAGGAACTCAAGATCTTCTTCAACGCTTTGGATTCGATTCCGAACGTTTTGCGGAGCACCGTGAACGTTTGTTGGCAGGTAAGGCTGGCCCGGACTCCAATATCCTTCACGGAAACCTTCGGCCACCCGCGGTCAGCGACGTCGAAAAGCTGCCACCCGTCGGTTCAAACGAGCGTCGTGAACTGGAGGAACGGGGGCTCGACGCCCTAAGAAAGGGCGAAGTGGGCGCGCTGGTCCTTGCTGGAGGCATGGCCACGCGTTTTGGTGGGGTTGTAAAGGCCACCGTTCCCGCGATCGACAATCACACCTTCCTCGATTTGAAGCTCGCAGATTTTCGTCAGCTCGCGGAAAAGAGCGGCGCGGCGGTGCCTGCCTATTTAATGACCAGCTTCGCGACGGACCCCGAGATCGGAAAAGCGGCCAAAGCACTCTCGACGACGCAGTGTCCGGTCGAGACGTTCAGTCAGTTTATCTCGCTTCGGATGACGCCCGAGGGAGAGCTTTTCCGCGACGCGGAAGGAAAGCTCTCACCCTATGCTCCAGGCCACGGCGACTTGAGCTTCGCGCTTCGTGCTTCTGGCGCGCTCGCATCGTTCCGGGAGAAGGGCGGAAAGACCCTGTTTATGTCGAACGTCGACAACTTAAGCGCGACGCTCGATCCCGCCATCGTTGGAGCGCATCTGCGTAGCGGTCAGAAGATTACCGTCGAGTGCGCTCCCAAAGTTCCCGGCGATAAGGGCGGAGCGCCCGCGTTTGTGAACGACAGCCTCGAGATCGTTGAAGGCTTCCGCTTCCCGGCCGATTTCGATCAGGATTCGATCCCGGTCTTCAACACCAATACGCTCATGCTGGATGCAGAGGCGATCGACCGTGATTTCCCCCTCGATTGGTTTGCGGTGACGAAGAAGGTTGGTGGCAAGGCCGCGATTCAGTTTGAACATTTGGTCGGACAGCTGACGGCCTTCTTGCCGAGCGGGTTCATCCAGGTGGAGCGCGAAGGCGACGATGCCCGCTTTCAGCCGGTGAAAGATCCGGCGGAGCTCGAGCGACGTCAGCCAGAGCTGCGCGCGATCCTGAAGGCCCGCGGCGTCCTCTAACGCGATGAGCAACCATCGCTTTACGCTTTTCTATTGGCCCGTCCCGTTTCGGGGGAACTTTCTTCGTCTCCCGCTCGTGTACGGACGCGCCAGCTTCGAGGAGTCTTACGGCTTTGAGGAGATTCTGGAGGAAAAAGCGAAAGCGCCGGATAAGCAGCTCGCTCCTTTCATGGGGCCTCCGCTACTGATCGATTCGGAGACCGGGTTCCGCAGCGCTCAGACAATCGCGATTCAGTACTACCTCGGCGAGACGCTTGGGCTCCTGCCGGAGGGGGCGGGGAAGAAAGCGCATTGCCTCAAGGTGCTCGCGGACTGCCTCGACATTCTCGCTGGGCTTACGCGTTCAAACGGCGCGCAGATGTGGGACGAAACGAGCTTTCGAGAGTTTCGAGAAGAACGCTTTTCGCGTTGGCTCCAAATTCTCGCGGCGGACGCAGCGCGCATGGGCTGCACGGACCGAGCCTACTTTGGAAGCGGGCGTGCGACGCTGGCGGATCTGAATATCACGGCACTCCTCGGCACCCTTGGCTCTTGCTTACCCGCGTTGCGGCAGGATCTCGAACAACACGCGCCAGTGCTTGTCGCCCTCTCCGATCGCTGGATGCAAGAGCCGGCGATTCGTATGCTCTATGAGCAACAAGCGAGAGACTGGGGAGATCGGTACTGCGGCGGACAGATCGAGGCCTCGATTCGTGCCCAATTGAATTGATAACGACGACGCAAAAACGCCCTCCACTGTGGAGGGCGTTTTTGCGTGGTGATGTGCTCGCCCTCAATCAAGTCGCTTCGAGGCTTCCGTAGGGAGCATTGCTCTTGCTTCGATGCGACCGTTTGCGCGAACCAAGCTGTCTCAACGATTCAGACGGCTGCTCATCTCATCGAATCGATTCCGCGCAGGCGAGTTAGTGGCGACGGCGGCGGACGAATACCATCGCAGTCAGGAGAAAGAACGCGCCGACGGGGGCACTGCCGCCCGCTGAGCAACCCGTGATCTCGATCTCGCCGTCACCGTCGATATCGCCGATCGCAACCATGGCGTCGATCTCGTCGTTGCGTTCGGAGATGGCGCTATCGATCGTGCTGCGGTTGTCCGCGATGATGGTTCCGAAACCTTCGCTACCGACGCGCCGGACAACCGCGGCTGCGGGGAAGTCGTCCGAGGCGCTCAGCGGCCAGTTGTTGCCTGCGCCGCGCACCACATCGCCGCTCGCGAGCTCGACGCGCCAGGGCGCCTGGTTTCTTCGGTAGCGCGAGCTGCACTCGATGAAGCGCGTTGCACGGTGGACATTGCTGTAGTCCTCGAGATTCGGATTGAAATCGAAGACCGGGTCAAGGGTCATCTCGTGCGGGGACATCGTGGTGTAGAGCCGGGTGACGTAGCGGCCGCCGGTGAAGAGGCTGCGAAGATCGCGCATCGCTGGGATAATCTCGGTATCGACTTCGCTCAGGAAGGCTTCGATCTGCGCGAGCGTCACGAGCGCCTCGTCACCACCGCGGAAGTAGCAGCTCGGGCAGCTCTGCCAGTCTTCATCTCGGAGTCCCGGGTAGATCTCTTCCGATGGCTTCAGAAGAAGGAAAGCCTCCTGCATACCATCCAGCGTGGAGAGCCAACGCTCGGAGAAGAGCAGACGCTGAAGGAACTCATCCTCGCGACCCGCCCAGTCTTCATCGCGGAACGCAAGCCATCGCTCGTTTTCGGATGCGGAGTAGATTCGCTCGGCCAATGGCGCGGCTTCGCCTGCGAGCTCGGTGACGAAGCCATGACCGCCGGCTTCGTTTGCTGCGCGGGTCACGACGCTGTTGTAGTTCGAACCGGGGCTGAGCCAGTTGATCGCGGCTTCGTTTAGCTCGAGGTCGCGGTAGTTCGCGGGCACGGCGCGGGCTTCTCCAAGGACCCAAACAAGCACGCCCATGTCTTCGTTGGCGGCGACGGCGGTTGGCCGGATCGGAATCGCCGGGAGGCCCTGGCCGAAGCTGAGGCGAACCGGACGAATCTCGCCCGCCCCGGCGCCCTTCGTGAGCCGGAAGGCGACGAGGTTCATGCCCGCGTCCAGATATTCCCGGAGGAGGTCACCGCCAAAGTCATCCACATCGAAGCCTTGCTCGCGCAGCCACTCAAGCGCTGCCGCCGCGGAATCGGGGCCGGGCTCGACGGCGATCGTGATGTAGTCGTAGGGGCCCACAGAGCCCGCATCGAGAACACTGACTTCGGGCTCATCGTCATCGGGTGCAGAGGCACCGGCATCGGGAGCACCCGCAGAAGCGTTCGGAAATCCAAAGCGGTCGAAATCGTCCGTATCGCATTCGCCTTCGACGACGGTGGTCAGACGGTAGGAAGGATTGGTGGCGGCCTGAAGACGGTCGAGCGCCGCCGTCGACGAGACGCCGACTTCGGGAGTTCCGGCTACGGGGAGCATCCAGGCGAAATCTTCCGCTTCGCCTTGGTACTGAACTTCGATAATGGCCGTTACGGAGCCGTCATCGGCGGTGGAGAAGACAATGCGTTCCGCGGCCTGGTTCACCGGCTGCGAATTATTGCAGAAGAACCCGCCGCAGGCGCGCGCCGTGGAGGGGGTATAAAGCGATGATAAAGACGCGAGCGCAAGACCCGCTCCGGCAAGAGTGCGTTTGAGTAGCATGCGTCAATATGTAGCAAGTGGTGTGCCGAGATTTAGTGCCTATAAATATTGGCATTATTCATGTAATCTTTTCCCCGAACCATCTTTGGCACATAGTCTGAAGTTTCGTTCGGCGCAGCATGGCACGATATGCGGCGACCTCGTTCTCTCCGAAAGGCATCACGAAAAACGCCCACTCCGGGGAGTGGGCGCCTTTGCGATCTTGACCGTTCTATTCGGTTTCACATGCGGGCGGCGGGTAGTTTCCGCCGAGGACTCGCACATCGCGTTCGAGATGGACGGGCTGCCCATCGACGATGGCGTCGACTTCGATCCGGACCAGCTCTCCAACCATGCATGAGGGCTCGGGGAGAATGCAGGGGAAGCCCACGAGGTCGCGATGGCCGTTGTGCTCAGGGTCAAACGACCCGGCCATGGGCACCTCGTGCGGTTCTCCGCTGCCGTCGGCCATCCCTGCGCGCAGGGTCATCTCCGGCGGTTCTCCCACCGCGTTTTCCCAGCGCACGCTCGTCCAGATATGCCAGCCACCTTGAGCGCCACGGACGAGTTCGACCTCGTCCCCATCGCTCAGCGCTTCGAAGCGCCAGGACCCCGTCCCAAGAGCGAGGCCTTGAGGTTCAACGGGAGGCTCGCCGACACACCCTGCAAAGAGAGCGGAGAGAATGGTCATGGCAAGGAGTGAAACCCGAGCCATCGTGGCGCTGTTTTTCGTGTTCTTCGTCATGACCAAGCTCCTCAAACGACTACTTGCGGCGGCGGAGGAAGACGAGCGTTCCCATCAGGAAGAACGCACCGAAGGGAGCGTTGCCCGCAGCCGAGCAACCCGAGATTTCGATCTCGCCGTCGCCGTCAATATCACCGGAGGCGACCATCGCATCGATCTCGTCGTTCCGCGCGGCAATGGCTCCTTCGATCGCGTCTCGGTTGTCCGAGATGATCGCACCCTCGCCGGCGTTGCCGATGCGGCGCACCACAGAGGTCGCCGGGAAGTCGTCGGAGGTGGTGAGCGGCCAGGTGTTTCCGACGCCACGAACCACGTCTCCGCCGGTCAGCTCCACACGCCAGGGCGCTTCGAACTGACGGTAGCGCGGGCTGCATTCGATGACGCGAGTCGCGACGTGAAGGTTGCTATAATCCTCAAGATCGGCATTGAAGTCGAAGACCGGGTCGACCGTCATCTCATGGGGAGACATCGTCGTGTAAAGACGGGTCACGTAGCGGCCACCGGTGAACATTCCGCGAAGCTCGCGCATTGGGGGGATGACCTCACTGTCCACTTCGGCCAGGAAGGCTTGGATCTGGGCGAGGGAGATAGCGCCTTCACGGATGTAGCAGTTGGGGCATGAGATGAACTCGTCATCGCTGAGACCTGGGAAGATCTCTTCAGAGGGCTTCAGGAGAAGAATGGCGTCCTGCATGCCGTCCAGCTGCGAGAGCCAACGCTCGTTGTTAAAGAGGCGCTGAAGGAATGCATCCTCGCGGCCGGTCCAATCTTCGTCGCGGAACGCGAGCCACTGCTCATTTTCGCTCGCGGAGAAAATGCGCTCTGCGAGGGGCGAGGCTTCGCCAGCAAGTTCGGTGACAAAGCCCTGTCCGCCTGCTTCGTTTGCCGCGCGCGTCACGACGTCGTTGTAGTTGGAGCCCGGGCTGAGCCAGTTGATCGCGGCTTCGTTGAGTTCGAGAGCGCGGTAGTTCGCGGGAACCGCACGGGATTCACCGAGGACCCAAACAAGCACGCCCATATCTTCGTTCGCCGCGACAGCGGTCGGTCGGATCGGGATCGCGGGGAGGCCCTGACCGAAGCCGAGAACCACCGGACGAATCTCGCCGGCGTCTGCACCCTTGGTAAGGCGGAAGGCGATGAGGTTCATGCCCGAGTCGAGATATTCGCGAAGGAGATCGCCACCGAAATCGTCGACGTCGAAGCCTTGCTCACGGAGCCATTCAAGCGCTGCTGCAGCGGAATCCGGACCCGACTCGACCGAGATGGTCACGTAGTCGTACGGTCCGACGGTGCCGGCATCGAGGACGTTGACCTCCGGCTCTGGGGACGGTTCCGATCCGGGCGGAGCGGAACCTGCGGAGTCGGCGGTGTTTCCGAAAAGGCCGCCGCGCGAACCGTCGTCATCGCACTCACCCTCGACGACCGTCGTTAAGCGATATTGCGGATTGGTCGCGCGCTGCAGTCGGTCGAGCGCTGCGGTGGAGGAAACTCCGACTTCCGGAGTTCCTGCGACGGGAAGCATCCAAGCGAAGTCTTCGGCTTCGCCCTGATAGCGGACCTCGACGATCGCCGTCACGGACCCGTCGTCATCGGTCGAGAAGACGATACGCTCGGCAGCCTGATTGACCGGCTGCGAGTTGTTGCAGAAAAAACCACCACAAGCGCGGGCGCTCGATGGCGTGTACAGCGAGCAAAGCGAGGCAAGCGCCAGCCCTGCTCCAAAAACGGTGCGTTTCATAATCATGCTGGGACTCTGAGCAAGACTTGTGCCGCTCGATATCATCCTGATTTTACTCCTGTTCGTTGGATGATTTCGTGCCACCCCGACACAAGGGCACGGATCTGCACAAATGCGCTGGCCCAACGTGGCACTGACCCTCTTTCGGGCAGGCTCTCGGGGCTTCGCGGCAATATTTCCCGCGAAAGAAGGGCCTAGTTCGTTTGTCGCGCCTGCCGCTCTTAACGACATCTTCTGTGTCGCTTCCCGTTGCGGCGGCTTTTTTGACCTTCGCCGAGAAGCGATCGACGGTGGGCGGATGCAGAGCGAGCTGCCAGGACGGTGCTGCGCGCGCCGGGCGAGCAACGCTGGCGGGAATCGAGCCGGCGCCCGGGTCGGTTACTCCGTCATCTCTTCCGAGCTTTTCTTTTTGCGTCTGGAATCTCTCGCATCCGATTTCCGTGATTTTCCGCCTTTCAAAGTGCGTGCTGGCCTCCCCCAAAAGGTCTCGCGGCAATTCCTGAGGTATGCTCTATTGCAAGCGATGTCCTGGTTTTCCAAGCGAGAGAGCGTTCTGCTCTTGGTGGTTGTTCTCGGCGCTTTGTTTCCGGCTGGCGGGTGTCCTTCTGCGCAGCAGCGGGAGGAGACGCTCCCCGTTCTGACGAGCGACGACCCGGAAGCCGAGGCCGCGCTCGAAGAAGCGCAGGAATCCGCGCGGGCAGGGGAACTCGATACTGCAGAGCTTCAATATCGGCGCTTTACGGCCGACCATCCGAACGACCCTCTCGTGCCGGTGGCTCGCTTCGGACTTGCGCAGGTTCTGCTTGCGAAGGGCGACGCAGATGGCGCGCTCCCTCTTTTCGAGTCGGTGGCCGATACCGAGGATCCCTCGCTTCGTTCCCGCGCGCTGCTCTACGGCGGCGTTGCGATGCATCTGCGCGGTCAACACCAGGAGGCGCGTCAGCGGCTCGATCCTCTCGTCGGACAAACGATCGACCCAGAAGAAACCTCTCTCCTGATGACGACGCTCGTCGCCGCGGCGGTTGCAGAAGGAGATAATCCGGCGGCCGTTGTCGCGTTGGATGAGCTGCTTGCGACAGATGCGCCGGAGGCCGATCGAGTCGAGGCGCGTACGCAGCTTGGCCGGCTCGTCGAGGGATTGCCTTTCGAGGATCTCCGCCGCCTCACCCGCGAACTTCCGCAAGAACGGGAGGCATGGCCGATGGTCGCCGAGCGTGCGCTCCGCGTCGCGTTCGACGAAGGGGAGCTCGAAGAGGTTCGAACGATCGCGACCTCGCTTCGCGCCGCAAACGTGGAGCTGAGCGACGACCTTCGGACGCTCATCCGTCAGGCGGAACGCACCGCGCAGGTCAATATGCGCGCCATCGGAGTCGTCGTGCCGCTCAGCGGTCGTGGCCGAGAAGTCGGCCAAGCAGTGCTGAATGGGGTCATGCTGGCGGCCGGGCTCCCGCTCGACGGCCCGCCCAGCGATGAGACTCCGATCGTGTTCTTTCGAGATAGTGCCGGCGACCCTGCGCGTGCGGCGCACGCAGTGAACGAGCTCGTCACGCTGCATCAGGTCGCGGCCATCATCGGACCGGTGGATGCACGCGCGGCCGCTGCGGCAGCATCGCGCGCGAGAGAGCTTGATGTTCCCATCGTGACTCTCTCTGTGGGCGAGGTTCCGGAAGCGGCGCAGATCTTCCGCATGCTTCTCAGCGCCGAAGAAGAGATCGATCTACTTCTTGAGCGAGCCCGCGCGGCCGGCAAAGAAAAGGTCGCGATCGCGCGTCCCCAAGGAACCTACGGCGACGTGATGCAGCGACACGCCGAAGTGCTTGCGACGCGCCACGGGATGACCTTCGCGGGAGCGATCTCGTACGAGGCTTCCGCGACGTCGTTTGCGGAGCCAATGGAGCAACTCTCTCGCCTTGATTACGACGCGCTATTGCTCCCCGATCATTCGAGCCGCATCGCGCTTATCGCCCCCGCGGTTGCGGCCACGCAATCGAGCCCGCAGCTGCTTTTGCCTTCCGTCTCTTTCTCGGAGCGTCTCGTGCAAACCAGCGCGCGCTACCTTGAGGGGGCGTTTGTCGTGCGCGCCTTTACGCCGCCGCCGGCAGCAGAGCAGGGAGCAGAGCAAGGAGTTGAACTGACTCCCGCCCAAGCGTTTCAGGTCGCGTATCGCGCGCGTCACGACCGTGCGCCAAACCTCTTCGCGGCCGCCGGACACGATGCCTTTGGCATTCTTCGTCAAGCGACCCGTGAAGGCGAAGCCGAGACCCGCGCCGAGGTCCTTAGCGCGATTCCGAACGCCCGCGCGAGGGAACCGGTGATGACGCTCCAGAACCTCGGCCGCGCGAGCCAGCGGCCCCGCGGAGAGTTTGTCTGGAGGCTGCGTCGCGGAAGGCTGGTTCCCCCGCCGGTGGAAGAATCGCCTCAGGGGTAGCATCGGATGTTGGGGGTAGGGCGATTGGTGCTCGTCTCGCTTTTGTTTGGCGCGTCGCAAACCGGACACGCTCTGGAGTGCGCGCTGGAGACCTCAGATGCGGATCGCATCGCGGATTCGGATTTCGCGTTCGTTGGCATGGTTCGATCGATCGACAACGCCGATCGGGACTCCGCGGCCGTGATGGCGCGAGTTGTGGAGTTCGAAGTTCTCGAGGTGATCCAGCCTGGTGCGGATGGTATCGGGGAGACCATCCGCCTCCGTCATGCAGAAATGCCATGTGGCACCATCTTGGATATCCACCCTGGCGAACTCTATCGCGTCTTTGCTTGGAGGAACTCATCGGGCGAACGCTGGTTCTCGTTGGTTTGCGGGCACTCGTATCTTGAGCCCGACCCCGAGCGTCTCGCGCTCCGCAACCTCCGCCTTCAACCTCAGGGCTGCGGCAGTTGCCACGCGTCCGGCGCTTCGAATCCTGCTTCGTCGCTTGTCCCTTGGCTCGTCCTTCTCGTCCTATGTCGGCGCCGAGATCAAACGCCGGCGCGATAGCTTTCGCATCTCGTAGACGCCGGGACGCCGCACCTTCAATTCGGCCCCATCAAGCTCCTCTGGAAGTTCCTCGGGCCGGATCGCGATGAGATAGAGCTCCTCGCCCCGCCGCTCAATGACGTTCTTCTTTCGGCGCTTTTGAAAGAACGAGAGCCCGCGGGCGACGCGCGTCCCCCAGAATGGGACCTCCTCAAAGACTGGGGTGTAGCGCACGCCGGGCCGAAGCGTCAGCAACTCCGCGATCGATCGAGGATCGACGCGGTAGGGAGTCGATCCCTGAAAGAAGGAGTGGTCACGAATCATGTGAATGGCGAGCTCGGGCACCGAAGCAGAGAGACCGCGTTTTGCATCCGTGATGACCAGGTCACGCGATCCCTTACCGCACCAGCTCGAAACGAGGCGTTCATCGCCGACAAAGAATGGGCACATTTGGTAGCCCATCCATGAATGAAGCTGCAGCTCAAGGTCGTCGATCGACGAGCGGTCGTTGCCGTCCTCCGCCGCCAGCGTTGCATAGCCAAAGAGCGCCTCGAGCCGATCCGCGAACTGCACGTGGGTTACGCCAAGCTCCTTCAGCGTCCTTGCGTCTTGCTCGATCACACCGCGCACAGTCTCTCCGCCGGCAAGAAACCCGGTCTCGGAGAGGATCCCAGGCTGCATCCGCTTGTCCGTCGCGTTCATCCTTCGGAAGATGCGGCGCCGCGAAGGACTTGCCAATCCCGAAACGCAAAACGCCCCCCGCGAGATGCGGAGGGCGCTTGCGCAAAGGGGCTCTTTTATCGTCGCCGCCGGAAGAAGAGCAAAGCGAGCGTCAGCCCGAAGAGTCCGCGCGGCGCGCTTCCTCCAGCGCTGCAGCCGCCTTCGTCTTCGAGGATGCCCGCGTCCGCGCCTCCGGCATCGACGCCGCCGTCGGTGCCGGCATCCACTCCCGCGTCGCCGCCGCTCTCCCCCTCGATCGAAATCGAGAATGACCCGAGTCGAGCGTCGGAGTCCTCGTCCATATCGACGAAGAAGAAGTAGGTTTCTCCTTCAGTAACGTCGAGCGTCGCCGTGCGGTTCAGCGCCGAGCAGCCAACCTCTTCGCTATCGCAGGAGGTCTGCACGTACACGACGGCGTTCGAACCATCGGAGCCGAATTCGATGGTTCCACTTGCGTCTGCGGTCATCGAATATACGAGGTCGGGCCCCCCCGCGCCGCCGCAGGCGCTCGAGCTATCGTCGCTATGCTGACTAAGCGAGAGCGCGACTTCCTGCGACGCGAAGTCAAGCTCGATAGCGTCGTCGCAGGTGTTGCCGCTCGGAATCTCCGGCGAAGCGAACTCTCCGTCACAGAGCGGGCCCTCATGACCCGCTTCACAGAGCCCGCGCAGCGCGGCGGCGATATAGGTGCTTCCGATCGATCCTCCCTCTTCCCAGTCGTATGCGACCGGTGCTCGGCAACCACCGGTTTGCAGTTCGTAGACTCGAGATGGTCCGCCGCGAAGAACGCCGCGGATTTCGCCTGCTTCGTCGAAAACCGGCGCGCCGGAACTGCCCGGGAATGCGTCCAGGGTGTTTCTGAAGTCGAGATAGTCCTCCCCGAAGGAAGACCAAACCACCTGACCACCCGAATCAATCTTTGCAGGAAGTCCGCTTGGAAAACTGACCGTCGAAACGGAGTCGCCCAATGCCAAGGGGCCATCGATGCGACTCACGGGGACGATGTCACGACCAACGACCGGCCGGTCGAGCTCGATAAAGGCGTAGTCTACATCTCGTTCACCATCGATCGCGATGACCCGGGTGCAGGTGTAGATATCATCCGATCGAATCGCCGAGAGCTCTCCGCCGGGTGTGGTCTCAAATCCAAAGACCCAGCGATGGTCTTCGTCGCAGGCATCCGCGCTTTCCACGCAATGAGCTGCGGTCAAAAGTACGTTGGCTTCAACCAATGTCGCGGTGCACGTTGCGCCGATGGTCTGGTCTCGAAAGCGTTCCGTATCGCAGAGTGATTGATCTTCACCGAGGGTGCCGGGGCTCTCGAAGAGAACATTCTCCGGGTCGGTTTCGTCGAGACGGCTGGTGAGGTGCAGGGCCGCGACGCTACCCGCCCGGGAACGCAGGAGCTCGCTTGGGTGCTCATGAACGTCGATACGATCATCTTCCCCGTGAATTGCGAGCTGTTCGATGGACTCCGCATCGGTCGCATTTACGCACGCCGTGAGCGCGAGCATCGGCAGGTATTTTGAACCTTGGATCTTCATTCGCCTCGCTCCCTCTTCAGTACGAAACGATGTAGTTGTTAAACGTCGAGAACTCGAACTTCAGTAGCGCACCCGGGTCCATCACGAAGTACGCGATATCGTTGTTCTCCGGGTCGATGGCGAAGGGGCCGTAACCGATATAGTTCGCGTCCGCGAGGGTTGTCGTGCGAGGCGAAGTGACGCTGCGCCGGACAGGGTAGATCGAGTGCATCAACGGCTCGCCGGGGACGGTCGTATCGCCAAACATTTCTTCTCGGCGTCCCGTCTCGGGGTCGATCACCGCTCCGACGTAGGGCGCATTGGTCCCGAACGCGAAAATATAATCCCGCGTATCGTCGTACACGATCGTGGTTTCGCCGATCCCGTTAAAGCCGTCTTCGTCGCGAGAGACTGCGAAACGATTGCCGGTCTCGAGGTCGAAGCGAATCAAGTCACCGAAGGTGTTCACGGTGTAGACGCCGCCTTCGTGAACCATCATACCAAAGAGGCGCGAGAGGGTAGGGGTGAAGCCGGTGCCAATATCGGCAGGTGCCGGAACGATCGGGTCCAAACCAAGGCGGAAATCCCGCGCGCCGAAGCGACCCACGAAGCGACATTCCGATGCGTCGGCGGAGAGCTCAATGACACCGACGCCTTCGTTGGTTTGGCGGAAGGTCATATAGACCTTGTCATCCGGACCGACTGCAAAAGCGCGCGCGCTGATCGCGACCGACTCGTTGACTCGGCTCGTTCCGTATTGGTGACTTAGGCACTGACCGAAGGCCGGGTTGACGGGGTGACGTTCATCGGTCTCGGACTGCCAGAAGAGCGTTCGCTCGCCCGTCTCTGGGTCAACTTCGACAATCTCCACGGAGCGGCTCACGCCTTCGCCGGTGGTACCGACGCCGAGCGTGAGTAGCGTGCCCCGTGAGGTGACTCGCATCGCATTGGCGCCCGTAAGAGGTTGTTCGTCCGGCCCCGCGGAGACCGAGTTCGGGCTCATGTGCCCTGAGCCGAACATCATGGGCCCCCTTCGCGGGTCGTTAAAGATGCCGCTTACGACGCGACGCTCGCCCGTATCGACGTTGTGCGAGACGATCGTGCCCGATTTACGATGAAGTGAATTGGTCCACAGCGCGAGGGAGTAGAGTTCGCGGCTTTCTGGATCGAGCCAGCCGCCGTAGAAGTCGACGAGGCCGTCCGCGTAAGTCCAAAAGTGCGGACCGCTGCCGGCGGGCACTTCCCAATCGGAGCGCGTGACGGCACCAAGGTTCTGGCAAACCTCCAGCGCGTTGCCCGGCCGCTCGCCGGTCTCCGCGTTCGCAAAGCCCGCTCCTTCGCCGCCCTCGGAGAGATTTCGACAGCGGCAGTCCGCCTCGAGATTCGTCTTGTAAATGACGGTCTCGGAGAACGCGAAACAGGCGTGGTTGTAGTAGATGCTGTCCGAGGCTTCTTCGCTTATCGAGCGGGCGCATTCCGGGAACCCATCATTGTAGTCTTCGTCTTGGAAACAGCGGGAGCCCCACTCGCAGACTTCAACGGTGACTCGCTCACCGCAGGAGTTCGTCGCGACGATGCTGTTCTCGGTGTAGAGCGAGGGAGCGCCGGTGCGGGGATATACACAATCCCATTCGGTTGGGTCGTCGGGGAGGGTGCATCCGCTGTCTTCGGGACCGCCGTCGTCGGTCGATGCGTCGGCGGTTCCGCCGTCGTCGGTCGATGCATCCGCAGTTCCGCCGTCGTCGGTCGATGCATCCGCAGTTCCGCCGTCGTCGGTCGATGCATCCGCGGTTCCGCCGTCTTCGGATCCCCCGCCGTCTTCGGATCCGCCACCGTCTTCGGATCCGCCGCCGTCTTCGGATCCGCCACCGTCTTCGGATCCGCCGCCGTCGTCAGTCGATGCGT
>JAHDCI010000086.1:16427-19564 GCA_020629955.1 Myxococcota bacterium
CCGTCTTCGGATCCGCCACCGTCTTCGGATCCGCCGCCGTCGTCAGTCGATGCGTCCGCGGTTCCGCCGTCTTCGGATCCACCGTCGTCGTCGCCGCAGCCAACGCCCACGGCGAGGCCAAAGAGTATGAGTGAGAGAAGCGTTCGTTTTGTCATAAAACGCAAGTTCTCACTTCGGCGCCGGCGCCAAAATGGTAAATTCTGCTATAGAAAGACGTCCTCACTTCTTTGGGGGAGGACTTCGGGGTGAGCTACTCGCGTCGTTGTTTTCGCGTCAACGAGAAATACGCAGAGAGCGCTGCGAAACCGAGGAGCAGAATCGCGAGCATGCCGAGGTTCAGCGCGCCGTTTTTGAATGCCCGAAGCATAGGTTACGCGCAGAGAGTGGCGCGGAGACGGTTTTCAATCTTATGCCGCTTGCTGTAGACGGTTTTCAGCGAGATGTTCATATTCGCCGCGATTTCGTCGGAGTCGAGGCCATCTCGAAAGTAAAGCTGCACGAAGAGACGATCTCGTTCACTGAGGCTCTCGATGGCAGAATCGAGCATGGATTTACGCTCTTTCCAGAGTGTGTCCTCGAAGGGGGTATCCGCCGCGTCTTCGGTGGCCAGAGCATGGTCAAGTTCGCAGGTCGCAACCTGACGGGACGCCCGACGAAGACGATCCCAGGCGACATTCTTCGCAATCATGGCGATCCACGAGCTGAGCTTGCACCCCTTCTGCGGGTCCCATGCGCGGAGCTTGGCCATATCCCGCCGCGTCAGTTCAAGCAGGAAATCTCCGTACACCTCTTCGGGCTCCACCCGCGAAGTCGAGTGGGCGAAGCGCGCGGTGACGTTGTGAATGCACCGGTAGATGAGCCGGTCGAAGCGCTGATGAAATTCGCGCCACGCGACCCCCTCGCTGACGAGCAGGCGGGTGCAGAGTTCTTGGTCGGTCCAGTCGGAGGGGGAGAGGTAGTTCATTCGGTCCATCGCTCGCGCTTGTTGCGCTTTGGCCTCTCCCTAAGCAGCGCCCGTGCCAGCGATTGAAATCTCGAAAATGATTGATGAATTAGCCCTCTGTCGGCCTGTTCGTAACACTTCGGCGTAACACTTTGCTGTTACGTTCGATTGGGAACCTGTGACGCTGTACGATGTCGATCTCGTATGCCTGTCCGCTCGTTTGCTCTCCTCCTTTGTGCCGCGCTCTGTGCCTGCGGTCCTCGTTCTTCCCAAACGCTACCGGAGACGCCCAGCGAGGAGACCTCTCTCGAGGGAACCCGATTTGAAGCAACACGTCAGGAGGACGGTAGCTTCGAAGTCCTCGCCACCGATGCGCAGAGCCTTTTCCGCCGGGGCGTCGCTCGGATGCGAGATGGACAGCGCGAAGAAGCGGCGGAGGATTTCGATCGCGTTGTACGCGACTTCCCGGAGAGCCGTTTCGTAAGCTCGGCGCTCTACAACGCAGGACTTTGTTTGAAGGAATCGGCACCCGAGCAAGCGGTGGAACGCTTTGAAGATCTCCTCGAGAGATTGCCGAACTCTCCCGACCGCAAGGACAGCCGATTTCAACTGCTCGAACTACACTACGCGCTGGAGCAACAGGATGCGGGCGTTGCGCAGGCAGATGCTTTGCTTGAATTGGAGCTGACCCCCGACGAGCGGATGGAAGCGATGGCGATGCGCGCTCGACTTCTGCTTTCTGCGGAACGGCGAGAAGACGCCGCTCACCAGGCCAGGCAAGCGCTCGGTTGGATGCGCCGACAGCCGGATGGAGAGCGCCCGCGCGAGACCTACTTTTCGGCTGCAGCCAACTATGTGCTCGCGGAGACATACCGGATGCGCGCCGAGGAGATCTCCGTGCCCGAAGGAGCGCTCCAAGCGCAGCGCGCGATCTTGGAGCAACGAGCGCAACTCATGTTGATGGCTCAGCGAACGTACTTCGACACCATGCGCCATACCCACCCTCATTGGGCGGCGGCCGCGGGCTATCGTATCGGTGCGATGTACGAGACCTTTTGGGAAGCATTCATGAGCGCACCTCCACCGCCCCCGCCGAGGGCATTGGAAGGGGAAGAGCTGGAGTTCTTTCAACAGGAATACCGACGCTCGCTCGCGCGCTTGATCAAGCCGTTGATCCGCCATTCGATTCGCTATTGGGAACTTACCCTGGTCATGATCGAGCGCACGCAGGTTCGAACCGAGTGGACCATGCGGATCCGCAACGACCTCGAAGCCGCCGAGGCGCGACTGCTCGAACAGCCCGACGATGCGGTCGACGAGGCCGAGGCGCAGCAGGCGGCGCAGAGTGCGGAAACGATTAGCGCGGCCGCTCTCTCGAACCGTGAGATCTCCGCCGAAGCGCCGCTCGATGAAGCGAACGCGGAAGAGCAAGAAGAAGAAACGCCCTGATTTTTCACGGGATCGACGCGGCATTCTTCTTTTCGTAGAGAACACCGCGAAATCGGCCGTTCGAATTGTGCTTCAACAATTCGAAACAAGCGCCGCATTACGCTTGACACCCTCCTAGGGGCACGTTAGATGAGGCGCCCCGTCGGGCAATTTTCTGGATGCACAAAGTTGTATTCATGCTCATAAAGGCGGGGCGAGTTGCTTCGGCATCTCGGCTGGCGTAGCTCAATTGGTAGAGCACCTGTTTTGTAAACAGGCGGTTGCGGGTTCAAGTCCCTTCGCCAGCTCTCGTTCCTTGAAAGATCGAATACTTCTGGAGAGTTGCCCGAGCGGCCAAAGGGAGCAGACTGTAAATCTGCCGGCTTATGCCTACGGTGGTTCGAATCCACCACTCTCCACCACTTCTACAGCAATACCAATTGTAGAAGTGCTTGCGGGTGTAGCTCAGTTGGTAGAGCGTCAGCCTTCCAAGCTGAATGTCGCCGGTTCGACCCCGGTCGCCCGCTCCAAAAAGACGAGTTCGCTCGTCTTTTTGCCCAGGTAGCTCAGCGGTAGAGCACCTCCTTGGTAAGGAGGAGGTCGTGGGTTCAAGTCCCATCCTGGGCTCCGGCTTCACAGCCGAGACTTAACGAGCCAACATTACGCGCTTCGCGCGAAAAAGAGGAAGCTATGGCCAAGCAAGAATTCGTCCGCGACAAGCCCCATATCAACGTCGGCACCATCGGTCATATTGACCATGGCAAGA
>JAHDCI010000343.1 GCA_020629955.1 Myxococcota bacterium
TTCACGTTGGAGTGATCGCTGTTGCGGAGAGCTCAGCCGCCGGCGAGCGCGACCCAGGTCTTGCTGGCATGTGGCTCGAGCGCTTGCTGCACTTCGCGCGCATGTGCCTCATTTCGCGCAAGCGCGATCATACATCCGCCTGCGCCCGCACCCGTGAGCTTGGCACCAAACGCGCCAGCATTGCGTGCCTCACGGCAAAGTGTCTCGAGCGCTTCGGTGCTGAGCATGAGCGCGGAGAGCATCGCCTGGTTCATGTCCATCAGCTGACCGATGGCTTTAAGATCGCCCTGTTCTGCTGCGAGCTTCATATTGCGGACCACCGATGTGATGCCGTCAAAGAGTTCATTCACGCGCGCTGGCGAACGCTCGAGTTGTCTCGCCACCGAGGCGACCACTTCCTTGGTACTGGAGCGCTCTCCGCTATGCGCGATGACGAGCGGGAGGGCTCGCCCTGGCTTGCTGATCTCTGGCGCCTCGCCGCGCACAAAGTAGAGCAGACCACCGGTCGCGGCCGTCATATTGTCGATCCCTGAGGGGTTGCCATGAAAGACCTCTTCCCAGGCAAGAGTGCGCTCACCGAGTGATGTACGGGACGTCGGCTCACCCTTGTGCCGCTCGAGCGCATCAAAGACGGCGACGCCGAGAGCGGCCGAGCAGCCGAGCCCGGCGCCACTTGGCAGTCGAACATCGGCCGTGACGCGCACGGGCAAATCGAGCTTCGCTTGAGATAGCGCTACCCGGAACGCTTGTGCGAGTTGGGCTTTGTCGCCATCGCCCTCAGCATCTGCGAGGGTGAGTTCAAGGTCCCAAACCGGCACGTGAAGCGTGGTTGCCTCCGCAGGCTCCGCAATCGCCGTAACGCCGAGGTCGAGACCGATTGCCAGCGCAGGGCGCCCGTGGACGACGGCATGTTCTCCAGCGAGGATCACCTTGCCGGAGCCGAATCCCTCCGCGCGATTGCTCATTATTTGCTGCGGATCGCGAGCTTCTGCGCGACGGCCTTCAGACGGTCCCGACCGGGCTCAAGAATCGAGCCACCGGTAAGCGCCGATGTCGCCTGCTCGAGAAGCGTGTGCAGGCGGCTTTCGATATCGTTTCGGACCCCGCTTGTGATGAGCAGCTCAGCAACTTCGGCAACGAGCGCTTCGGGCGGCGTCCCGTCGAAGCTCATCAGCTCGTCGATCGGTACTCGCTTTTCGGCCGAGAGCTTCTTCTCGGCGGCCCCGATGAGGCAGGTGCGCTTCTTGTGAAAGAGGTCATCGCCGGGCTTCCCGGTTTGGCCGGCATCCGCGAAGGTTCCAAGGAGGTCATCGGCGAGCTGGAAGGCTTCCCCGATCGGGTTGCCGAAGGCCAGAAGCTGTTCGATCTGAGTCGGGCTGGGATCGCCAAGGAGCGCACCGAGCATGAGCGGCCCGCGCACGGTATACGAGCCGGTCTTCAGGTCGTGCATTCGCGAAACGTCCGGGTTCGCGGTGACGTCGAGATGCTGGCCGAAATAGACTTCCTTCTGAATGGTCAGAAAGCGCTCGCACGCCTCTGCGCGACGCTCCGCGGGGTAGGGCGCGCGGAGGAAGAGTTCCCAGCTATACGCCGATGCGATATCGCCTGCGAGAATCGCCAGGGAATCGGCGATATGTCCTTCGTGCCCGCGCTGGCGATACGCCATGTGCGCAGCCGGACCGTCGCGACGTTCTTCATCTCCATCCATCCAGTCGTCGTGAATAAGAAGATACGATTGGAGAAGCTCAAGAGCGCCGCCGACCGGTACGATGGCGTCCGGGTTGGGGCTCTCGCTGACAGCGAAGTAAGCCGCCTCGGCGACCAGGGGGCGAAAGCGCTTGCCGCCGCGGAGGGTTAAGGCAGCGGCCTCTTCGACGAGCTCGATCGACTGCGGCGAGACGGCGCGTGCCTCGTTCTTCTTCTCGTCGAAGTAGGTTTCCAGGCTCGTGTTGATACGGGTCCGGGTTGCTTCCATCCAAGCGCGCACGTTGAAATCGGTCATGGCGAGGGCCTAGCACCGTGGTATCCCGGCTGCACCCGCGATTCTTGGCTTCGGTTCACGGGTTCTTCTGAACGATCGGCGCCCGCTTTTTTACCGTTCGCCCGTTCTTTGAGAACCATAACGAGCGAAGCTTCGACGACGGAACGCTCGCTCAGCGCCGACGCTTCGGCCGCGGGAATTCGCCTTTGACGAATTCGACTTCAAGAAGCCTCGCAGCGATTCGCCCAGGGGTGTCTTTTTCTCGCGCTCGAATATCCACTGTTTTCACTTTGCTCAGCGGTATTTTCCCGTCTCGGTAGACAACGCTCTCCACCGAGAGATTGACCTTGGTGAGGCTCGGAAGATACTCGACCTCTCGAATTTCTTCGCGTGGAATATAACGACGGCTGCGAAAGAGCCCGCGCTTTTGAACGACACCGAAGATGCCTACCGTCGCTCGTCTTGGGTGCAGCGAGATGAGGATGAGCGGGACGAGGAATAGCGTAAGTGCGAAGTACACCCAATACGCTGTCTCCGAGGTTAGCATCATGGTCCCGTACTCCGCGATGAGACTGTTGAAGCTTCGGAGATGCAAACTGAGTAGGCCTGAGCCGGCGAGCGCCATCACGATCGAGAACACGACCCACCAGAGGCCGAGTAGATGGCCCTGGACGCTTTCTTGCTCGCCGGCGCGACCCTCCTCCACCAGCGCAGCTTCGACGGGGCAGTTGGGCGTCCGCGGGACAATGATATCCTCGCCGTCAGCGATGGCGATGATCAGCTCGGCTCCGTAGATCGCTGCACCCTGAATCGCCTCTCTTGGCGTGCGAAGGAGCGTTCCAGCGTCGATGTACAGATAGCGCTCGGTCAGCGCAAAACGCTGCGGCGCGAAGTGAGACTCTCCTGGTCCTTCAAGAAGCCATCGAGCTGCACGCTCGATAAATCCCGGCGCGCCACGTTCTGCCACGATGGGCTCGGGGGGGGCACTCCGAAAGGGGTCCGCAACCGGGTCACTTGGCCATCGCTCCGATTTTTCCCACGCCACATCGCGAGCGTACCACGAAATCGTCTTTTGCTTCCGCCGTGGAACTCGAGGTTTCGCTCTAGCAGGGCGGTGAAAAAGGGATCGACATTGGGGTGAGGAGATGATCTGAA
>JAHDCI010000004.1 GCA_020629955.1 Myxococcota bacterium
TACGCATCACGAGAGGAACATGGAGCAACTCTTCGAAGAGGCTATGCCCATGGCCCACAGAATCGTGATCAAAGAATTCCTCACCATGGTCTGCTGTGAAGATCACCATCGTATCGTCGGCGAGTCCTCGCTCTTCGAGGCCGTCGAGGACCGCGCCGTAATGCATATCGTGGTAGGTGATCTCGCCGTCGTAGAGCGCTTCAAGGCGTTGCCGATCGCGCACATTTAGGTTGAGCCGTCCGCTCTTGATCGCCTCGAGGAGCTCGCGGTCGCGCGTGAAGTCGACCGGGCCGTGGTAATCCATCTCGTCGTAGAGCGCGAGGGTCTCATCCGGTGGAATATACGGAACGTGCGGGTCGATCGTATGCACGTAGAGAAAGAAGGGTTCCTCTTGGGGGCGCTCGTCGAGCCACTCGAGCACGTCGTTGGCAACAAAGCGTGCCTGGGTTCGGCGACCTTCGCGGATGTAATTTCGCCAGGTCGTGAAACCTTGGCGGAAACCAAACGTGCGAGAGACGTAGCCGTTGCAGATAAACGCGCCGGTGTGAAAGCCTGCCCGCTGCAGGCGCTCACTGATCAGCGTGACACTATTCGGAAGGACGGACTCGCCCGTTGTTGCGGTGTGTTGCCAGGGGAGCAGGCCGGTGAGCAGGGTCGCGACCGAGGGCTTGGTCCAGTTTTCCTGCGCGCGGCTATGCTCGAAGACAACCCCGCGCCTCGCCCACCGATCGAGGCCCGGTGTCTGTACGCGGGAGCCGGGATTGTAGGGGCGCAAGCGATCGGCGCGCACGGTATCGACGAGCCAAATCAGGACGTTTCGAGGCCGGCGGATCTCGGGCCGCTCTGCCGGCGCTTCGAGCGTGACGACCCGCGCGTCGCGGATCCGGGCGAGCTCTCCTTCGCTTTCGATCACAACGGCGCCAAAGCGACTGGGCAGCGCGACATCGAACTCGCCGCTCGCACGCGTGAGGAGTTCCGGATCACCGCTTTCTGCGCGGAAGAAGATTTTCGCGCGTCCTTCGACCTCGCCGCGAAGACGCGCACCTTCGGGAGCATGCATCCGCCAGCTAAGGGACCAGCCCTGGGGAAGAACGGGCTGTCGGCCCACCGGGATTGGCGGTAGGCATTCGGGCGCGGGCACCTCCTCAGAAGGGGCGGCGCAAGCGGACCCTCCGGCGGGGGCAAGCCGCATCCAGTCGATCGCAACCGATCCGCGCATGCCATCCGCTGCGCCAACGCCTTGTCCGCGGATCTGAAGCACGTTTTCCCCGCTGGTGAGCTTCTCCGCGTCGATGTCGATATGCACCGTCGCGAACTCCCCAGACCGCGGAAGGTTCGCGTAGTGGATCGCGTCTTCGCCGAGGTAGAGCGTCGCGCGACCATCGCGGCTGAGGGTGCGCATTCGGAGCGTGAGCTTGGCCGCGCCCGTGGTGCGCGAGGGAAGCAACACCTCGCCAAGCTCACGACGAATCGGCACAGCGCGCCGGTCGCCGAGCTGCCCGGCTTCGCCGACTCTCGTTCGCCAGCCCCCGAGGGTGAACTGTTCCCCTTGCGGAGTTCCGAAATCCACGACGAGTTCTTCGCCTTGGCGCAGCTCAGCGCGCTCGGGATGATCCGAAAGAGAGTAGAAGAGTCGCTCACTTCCCTCGTCCGCTTGGCTTGTCTCGACCGGAGGTTCGTCGCTCTCTTCGTTTCCCTCGGTTTCCCTCGTTTCCCCCGTTTCTTCGCTGACTGCAGTCTCTCCGGCTCGCTCTCCGCCGCAATCGCAAGCGCTGGAGAAGGTCGAAAGCACGCTCACCAAAGCGAGAAGAGTGCTCGAGCGGGAGAAGGAGAACGGGGACACGCGCGGAGCATGAAAGCCTTCGTTGCGAATGCAACGGCTCGGAGCTGAAAAGGGGTTGTCGGCGCTTCGCGAAACGGCCGAAAATCGCTCGGGCGAAAAGCTCCCGATCGCCGCACAGCAAGTTCCTAAATCGGGGCAATGCTGGTATTCTCAACTCCGGTGATCGTGAAGCACGGTGGCTTACAAAAAGGGTGTCGATGAGCGACGAGAAGTCTAAGGACGCAGGTTCCAAGAAACCGAAGCCTCGAATCGGGGCGCGGACAATGCAGCTCGACGCGGTTTCGGACAAGCTCGAGTTTCTGGAGGGCGTAGACCTTCAGGGCGGCGGGGCCCAGGTCATCGATGAAGAGGAAGCGGCGGCCAGCGTCTCTGCGGTGCCGCCGCCTTTGCCGCCGAAGTCCGCGGCAGCGGAAGCGGGTTCGAGGCGCCCTGGTTCCATTCGGCCTGGTGCCATCGAGGCGCCCCCCGCAAAAGACCCGAAATTTTTGATCGGTGCAGTCGCCGCGGTTGCGCTCGCGATCGGTGCGGCCGTGTTTATCGTGAATAGCGTTCTTGGGGAAGACGAGCCTGCGCCCGCAGCGGAGATGGAGATCGGCCCAATTGAGGTCGAGTAACCCCGCGCCCATCCTCGATTTAGGAGAGCTCATGCTCGAACAGGTGGAAACCAACCTTTGGCGCGTCGAAAGCGGCGTGCCCGGTATGAAGATTCGCCGGGTGATGACCGTCGCGCGGCGCAAAGCTGGCGATCTCGTGGTCCACAGTGCGATTCGAATGGACGAAGCGGGCATGGATGCGCTTCGCGCGCTCGGCGATGTCCGGACCATCATTGTGCCCAACGGCTATCACCGGCTCGATGCGGTCTTCTACAAGGAGGCGTTTCCGGCGGCGAAGGTCCTCTGTCCTGAGGGCAGCGCCCCGCGGGTGCAGAAGGTCGTGCACATCGATGGCTTCTACGAGACGCTTGAGGATGACGGCGAGGTCTCCCTCGATATGCCCAAGGGGGTCAAAAAGCGCGAGGGTGTCATGTTCGTTCGCTCCGGGGGAGAGCTCAGCCTCGTCTTTAATGACCTGGTGTTCAACATGCCACACGCCTCTGGGTTTGGAGGCTTTCTATTGCGCTATATCACCGGTTCAAGCGGCGGCTTTAAGACCACGCGGCTCTCGCGATTGGGGCTTATCGCGGATAAGCGCACGTTCGCGGATGAGCTTCGACGATACGCCGCGATGGCGCCGAAACGGATCATCGTTTCCCATCATCAGATGATCGAAGACGATGCCGCTGGCGCGCTCGAAGCGGTCGCGGATTCGCTCGGCGGATGATGCGAGTCGCGCTCGCGTCCGCTTCGATGTTTGTGCTGCCGATGCTCTTGTTTTTTGCGTGTGGGGGCTCCGAGCATGCGTCGGTGGAATCCGCGAGCCAAGCGCGTTCCTTTTCTGTCGCGGCCAGTGACTGCGGAGATTGGCTGGGCGGTGAAGCGCAGGATACTCAACTCCGAGAAGCGCTTCAGTCCGGCGCCGCGATCGATTTCTCTCGCGGCGCTTTCTATGTCCGGAGAATGTCTGCGGCACCTGGCGAAGGGGATGAGATTACGCCGGAAGAATCCGTTGCCCGAAACCTCGCGGCGGATGATGAGGTGCTTCAGTCTGGGCTTCGCCGATTCGAGGATGCGCGGAGCGCGGGTGAGCTAGCTTGTGGTGGCAACGTCTGCTGCATCGCCGGCGCAGAGTTTGTCGCGACCCGCTACTATCGGTTCGAGCGCGAAGGCGATCGCTGGTTCCTCGAGGCTTTGGTTGAACACGAAGAAGCAGGGCTCAGCGCGGCGTTTGTGGATGGGCGTCGCTCGGAGATCCTTGAGACCTTGCGAGTGCATGGTTCAAATCGCTAGTAGTCTGTTGATCTATTCCCACGCACCCGCGTGCTAGCGCACCCGTGAGTCCGGAAACGCGTGGCCGCCTGCATCGCGCCGCATCAGCGCTACTTTGAATCTTCGAGATTGTAGGACTGCACCTTGCGAATCAGATTTCGCCGGCTGATGCCGAGCGCCTGTGCGGTGCGTGTTTTGTTGCCCTTGGTCGCGCGTAGACCATCGGAGATCATGCGGCGTTCGAGCGCGGCGACGGCCTCAGGCAGGGTCTGCCCTTCGATGGCGATCGGCATTGTCTGATCGTCGCGCTCCGCGGGCTGCGAGGGGCGTCGGCGCGTGAGCGTCGGCGTGAGATGTTCGTCGCCGATGAGCGAGTCGGTCCCGCTGAGGACCCAGAGCCGCTCGATCTCGTTCTCCAGCTCGCGCACGTTCCCGGGCCAATCATGCTCCATCAAGCGGTTCATGGCGCGCTGCGAGAGTGACTTGTCGCGTCCGTCGCGCTCGGACAGTCGCTGGATGAAGAAGTTCACGAGCCGAGGGATGTCGTCTTTTCGCTCCCGAAGAGGGGGGACTCGGAGCTGGACAACGTGAAGCCGGTAATAGAGGTCCTGCCGGAAGGTACCCTCTTGAACCATCTTCTCCAGGTCTCGGTTGGTCGCGGCGATGATGCGAACATCCACCTTCTTGTACTGGGTCGCGCCGACGGGCATGAACGTGCCCTCTTGGAGGACACGGAGTAGCTTCACCTGAAGCGCGGGCGACATATCGCCGACTTCATCGAGGAAAAAGGTGCCGTTATCTGCGACCTGAAAAAGGCCCTGCTTGTCACCGACGGCGCCGGTAAATGCACCACGCTTGTGTCCGAAGAGCTCGCTCTCGAGCAGGTTGTCGTTAAACGCGCTGCAGTTGGTCGCAACAAACGGCTTATCTGCCCGGCGAGACATCTCGTGAATGCTCTTGGCCACCAGCTCCTTGCCAGTCCCATTTTCGCCCAGCACAAGGACCGTCGCGTTCGAGTTTCGAATGCGGTCGAGCATCTTGAAGAGGTCGCGCATCGGCGCGCTCTGACCGACGATACCGGTCTCGAAGATGTCGCCGGCTTCGACCTTTGGCTTGTCGATGTACTTTTGCACTTCGCCAATCGCGGCGCCGAGCGCATCGCGGGCAATTTCTTCCGTATTGCCTTCCCCTTTGAACCGCAGCGTCACACGCACGTAGCTTCCATCTCGAAGCTGTGTTTCCACCGCAGACTCTTTGGGTTTTTCGTTCACCATGGGGCGGCGAAGACTACCACGCGATTGCCATGGTCGGCAACGCCTGCCGTACGAATGTAGCCGGGATCCGCCGGATCCAGGGCCTGGCCCGAGCGAAGAGATCTTTCCTGACGATTGGAAGAACTGTGCAAGGGCGCGAATGATGCTAGTGCGTGCTTCCAATCGCTAGAAGGGCCCTCTTCCGCCAGGAACGCCGATCCGAGCTTCGGTCTTTCTTCGTTCGAACTACTCGGCATGCCCCTGGCGAAAGATTTTCGCTTCTACCGATCGGATCCCCACACTACTCGCTTGACCCCGCAGCCATCGTCGGAGTGATTTCCCGAACTCGTGGCGCAGGCATCGGCTCCGCGGTCGGTGGTGGAAGGACCGATGGTTCGGTGCCATCCGGGCTCTCATCCATCCCCGGCATCAGTCCCCCCTGGGTGGCGAGATAATACGCGCCGCCCAGCGCGCCGGCCGCGACGAGGATCATGACGAGCGTGAGAAGCGGTTTTAGAACGCTCGCCTTTTTCTCTGGGGGCGCTTGAAACTGCGCGACAGTCGCGGGCGCGTCGGCGAAGGACGAGAGCTCTTGCCCCGGTAACTGGAACTGCGAGTTGGGCCGGGGCGGTGGTGGAGGTGGCGGCGGAGCGGGTGCGCGCTTTAGAAGCGATCGGCTCTGCGCCGGTCGCGGAGGTGGCGGAGGTGGTTTGGAGCGCATCATGGGCTCCGTCGGTTGACGATTGCCCATGGGGCCAATACCGACGATCCCAAGTTGGGGACGTGAGGCGACTGTCGGCTCGGGGGGCGCCATCGCTTCGTTGTCGATGGCGAACGACGGGTTCATCGCGACGACGGTGTGTTCGATCTCCGCTGCGCTCGCCGGGATGGGCGGCGGCATCGTTGCGGATTCCCGCCGGTCGGGAAGCACCGCCGCGAGCATGGCGGCCAAGTGTTTGTTCTGCGTTCTTCCGGCGCATCGCAAGCGCTGAAGACGTTCGGAGACCACGCCAGCGGTGCCAAGCCGCATATAGCGATCGGCCTGCAAAACCTCGTCGATTAGCTGCTCGAGATCGGAGGGGACGTTTTCGAAAAGGCTCGGGCTCGGGATATGCGGCCTCGCGACCTTCGCGATCATTTCGACGTCCGTGTCCGCCTTAAAAAGCCGGCGGCAGGTGAGCATTTCCCAAAGGACAACACCGAGTGCGTAGATATCGGTCCGGCGATCGAGCTTCTCTTTCCCCTTCACCTGCTCCGGCGGCATATAACCGAGCTTTCCGCGAATGACGCCGGCCTCGGTCTCCATGCCGCGACCTTCAAACTTCGCGATGCCGAAGTCGATGACCTTGGTCTCGCCAGCAAACGAGAGGAGAATATTCTGAGGGCTAAGGTCTCGGTGGACCAAGTTGAGAGGCCCGCTCGGGCCGCGCAATTCGTGCGCGTAGTGCAGCGCATCCGCGACTTCCGTGGCGATGTGCACCGCGAGCTCCGGCGAGAGACGTTTCGCGCTAAGCGAGAGGCGACGGAGCACTTCGAAGAGGCTCGCGCCCTCGATGTACTCCATGACCATAATCAAGCGGCCGTCCGATTCGAAGAGCTCCTCCACGCGGACAATTCCGCGATGGGAAAAGCGCATCCCGAGCTCGGCCTCGGCGATGAACATCGTTTTGAATGTCTCATCGCGCAGCAGGTGAGGGTGAGCGATTTTCAGAGCGACCGGGGGCCCTCCGCCGCGATGACGACCGATGAAAAGCGACGCCATGCCGCCCGCCTGAATCGGTCGGGTGACGACATATTCGCCAAGGATTTCACCATTCTCTACGACCGCCATCTGGACCGGCTCCGAGTGTACATGAGTCCCACTCACCTGGGCACCGTGAAACGCTAAACAGCAACCAAATCATTGAAGAAGGTTCACATTTTTCACGTAGGCAGAGATGCATTCGATGTCCTTGCCGAACCGTCGATTGCGCGCGATTTTGACGGAAATGGTTCTTAGACAAGTCGTTTCTGACGCATTCACTTGGATGCTTCGATTTTAGTCGCGATCGGGGAGCTGTTCACTCCCTCTGCCCATTCTGGTGAGCATCGCGTTAGCACGACGATGGAGTGCTGACCTGTCGTACGGCGATGAACCTAGCCCTTTTCAATCGTCGGGACTTCGGCTAAAAGTCACAGTGCACTCGGAATTCGTAACTTACGCCGGGGCGCAGGAGAACAACATGCTTCAAACGTTTGCACGCCATCTTATTCTTGGATCTCTGCTCTTGAGCGTCGCTTGCGGCGGTGCCTCCGAGTACCTCCTCACCGGAACCGAGCGCAGCGCCGTCACGGACGGGATCGTCACGGTCGAAGAGCTGGAAGGAAACCGCATGGTGACCGTCGAGCTTCTTCATCTTCCGCCGCCCGAGCGCGTCATGGAAGGCGCCACGCTCTACATCGCGTGGATCCGCCCGGCCGGCGCAGACCCCACCATGGCTGGACGCCTCGAGTATGATGAGGGCGATCGCACCGGCGTCATGCGCGCCACGACGCCGCACGACAACTTCACCGTTTTCGTCACCGCCGAAGCGGACGCGACAGCGACCGCTCCGAGCGAATACGTCGTCGCCCGTCAGTCGGTCGAAGAATAAGCCCACTCGGCGAATGAGCGAGGCGGCATCGAAAGGTGCCGCCTTTTTCGTGCCTACTCCAGAAGAGCTTCGCCCAAGACTCTGCGGCGATAGAACGCGCGGCCCGCGTAGTAGAGGATCGCGAGGATGGCGGCCCACCATCCGATCGGGAAGCGATACCGAAACGGCACGCCGATCTCGTCCGCGCTTTCTCCCGTGATCCGCTGTAGCTCGTCGTCGCTGAGTTCGATGTAGCTATCGCCGCTGTAGACAACGTACTGACCTTCACCCGTCCACAACTCAAAGAAGTAGAAGACGGAAAAATAGTCGTATTTATAGCCGAGGTTCAGGCCGGAAATACCGGTCTCCGCTTCGAGCTCCTCCTGGAGCGCAGGGTCGAGCTCGCGCATTTCCACCAGCTCTTCTCCGCCACCCACCAGCAAGGGAATACCAGGCTGTTGGGCGCTCGATGTTGCAGGCGGAGCAAGCAAGATCGCCCCGAAGATCAGTACTAGAAGACGTCCTCGCATCGAGCGTAAATAACATGTGGACGTTGGCTTCGAGAACAGAAAGCGCGCTATAAACGGCGCGCGTATGCGAACCCAGTTTTCACCCATTGCTCTTCTTTTTTTGGCGGGCAGCGCCATGGCTTGCGGGAGTTCTGCACCCGCTCCCTCGGTCGCGCCTCAAGCAACGCTGGCGCCCTCTTCCGCAAATGAGAACGTTCCAGAATCCACTCCGCCGCTTGGTGAAGAAGAACGGTATTTCTCCGATGGGAGTCCCTGGAATCAGCCGGCGCCGGCAGCCCGAGCCGAAGACCAAAGCGATCTTCGGAGCATCGCAGAGTCGAAACCGGGAGAAGGGCTCTACGTCAATATCGAACGGTTTTCGATTCGAGCCTATGAAGCCGCTGAAACAGAGGTACCGGTCGATTGTCGATTTACGAACACCGGCAATCCCATCGCAGCGCCAATCCCCGAAGGAGCGGAGCTTGACCCGACCGTCGACTCGCCAATGAGCATTTTGGATCGCGACGCTGGACGCTCGTGGGATTTTGCGGGGCTTCGTCGTGATGAAGCTGGCGCGTATTCTTGCTGGCTGGGTTCGGAAGTGAATCTACGCGGCGATGGCGTCGCGCCTCCGGGGCCCGCGTCCGGCGAACATGTCGGCGCTCGCTGGTTTGAAAGTCATCGCTCGCGCGCGTGTGGCTTTCCACTCCTCGCGGGTTTGATCCGGCCGCACGAACTTGAACGCGGCGAGATCGATCACGCGCTGGTCCTTGGTTATCCCGGAATCCGCGGCCGGTTCTATGTCGAGCCCGCCAGTACGGCTCATTCTGTTTTTGAGTTGATCACGGAAGATGAAGGGCTTCCCTGCGGTGCACGCGTGGTGCTCGATCCCCAGCTCGATATCGATTCGCTACCCGTCGACCGAAACGGAAAAACGATCCTTCGGGCGCTCCAGAGATATGGGGCCTTCGTAGGAGATTACGCCGGCGGTATCACGCTATACGCGGAGGCGAATGGTCCCGCCTTTGCGCGCTATGAGGCGATCGGTTTTGATGGCGCATCGCTGCACGACCATCCAGAGCTCCTGGAGCACCTTCAGTTGGTGGAACATGGGCCCTATCTCGACGGCGACCTCAATCGGAATCCGGCCGATCTCGTGGCGCGATCGGAGGCGAGTCGATGGCGCAACCTCGAGCCGCTTCCGGGTTCGATTCGCGCTCAGTTCGAAGCGCTTCCGAATGAAGATATCGATGCGCCCGGTGAGTTCTACTATCGGAGCAACGAGCGACGACACGATGTGATCGCGGAAGCGCTCGCGGGTCGTGGCGGGGTCACGATGGGAGTTGGGTCCGACCAACTCTACACATTCGCCGCGCTTTCGGGCGCCACGATGTTGGTCGCGATCGACTACGACCCGCGCATCCGTTTTGTTCATGAGATCTACGCGAAGCTGATCGCCGAATCGGAAAACCCCGAGCGGTTGATTGCACGCTTCGCGCCCCGTCAACGCCGTCAGACGGCCGAGCTTCTTCAAAGCTCGAGCGAACAAGCGCAGCGACTCTACCGCCGGCT
This sequence comes from Myxococcota bacterium, assembly GCA_020629955.1. Lineage (GTDB taxonomy): Bacteria > Myxococcota_A > Polyangia > Polyangiales > Houyiibacteriaceae > JAHDCI01. The sequence goes on from JAHDCI010000004.1 coordinate 9,655, forward strand.
CGCGGGAGATCTTCATACGTACCTTCAGCGAGTGCAGCGACGGCCGGCGAGCTGGCTTCAGGCGCAGCACTATGCGCACGTCCGGAGCCTTATCTTATCGGGTCGCTTTATTGCGCGAACAGGCGATCTGACCGCCAACGGAACGCTGCGAGAGGCCAGCGTTTTGCTGCGATCCTTGGGCGCGCAGATCGGTGTCTTCTACCCGAGCAATGCCGAACAGTTTTTCCCTTTCCGGGAGGACTTCGTTCGAAATATTGCGAACATTCCGGGCGGCGACCGGAGCCTGCTCCTCCGTACAATTCGCCACCCGCAGCTTCCCAACGTACGCGGCGATAGTTGGCACTACGTGCTTCACGATTTGAGCGACTTCCGCGAGCGAATCGAGACTGGCGCATACCTCCGAATCAACGAAGTGATGGAAGATCTCATCGCTTCACGCGCAAACTCCCAAGATGGGGTCAGCCGCTTCACTGCGGAGATCCCGCACCATCGCGCGAACCGTCGTCGCCGCAGAGAGCAACGGGAGCGATCACGCCCTTCGCAGCGCTGATTGACTCCGAATCGCGCTTCGCAGCATTTTCATTGATTCAAGCGCCATCCAATTTTTGCCACGTATGCGCGAGTCCAAAGGTCGCATGCCAAGATTCAACGAATCAACATCGGGCCCTTTCACCAGCCTCTTCGGCGAGTTTCGTGAGCGGCATTCGCCACAAAAGAAGCCACTTGCTTGCGCCGCGGTGAGGGAGAAAGGAAACTTCGATCGTGTCGCGCCCCTCCCAGCGCTTGTCGACCCAGCTTCGACGCAAACCGACTCGTTATGAGCCCCTATCCCGCATTGCCGTTGGCGGCATGGCGGAAGTTTGGAAGGCGCGCGCCCACACCGGTCCGGCGACGAACTACGAGGTCGCGATCAAACGCGTGTTGCCGAATATGGGCGACGAGCGTTTTATGGATATGTTCGAGGACGAAGCGCGCCTCGGCATGCTCCTGAATCATCCGAATATCGTGCGTGTGTACGATGCGCGTCATCTCGGCGGCACATCCATCATGGTGATGGAGCTTGTTGATGGAGCGTCGCTGAAAGACATTCTCGTTCCGGCGCAGCGCAGTGGTCGTCCCTTCCCCACCGCGTGTGCCCTTCATATCACGCGCGAACTTCTGCAGGCGCTCGAGTACGTTCACGACCTGCGCTCGAATGAGGGACAGCCCCTTGGGATCATCCACCGCGATGTCTCCCCGCATAACCTTCTCCTCAGCCGCGAGGGCGAAGTAAAACTTACTGATTTCGGACTCGCGGATTCGGCGACCAACCAGCACGGCGAAGAAGGCATGGTGGGCGGTAAGGTCGCTTATCTCGCACCCGAGGTGGTACGCGCCCAGGCCAACGATCACCGAATCGATCTCTTTGCCACGGGCATCATGCTTTGGGAGATGCTCGCCGGTAAGAGTCTCTTTCAAGAGAAGAACGACGCGCTGACGATTCAGGCGGTCGCGCGTTGTGAAATACCGTCCATCGAAGCGCTGAATGACCGGGTGCCCAAAGGGCTCGATCAGATTTTGGCCCGACTGCTCGCGAAAGATCCTGGAGATCGCTACCGCAGCGCGAAAGCAGCACTGAGTGACTTTCGAGCGTTCTTGGCAGGGTTCGATGGTGGTGTAGGGCCGCGCGATGTGTCCCTTGTGGTGGGTCTTCACCTTGCGCAGAAAAAGAAGAAGGCGAAGCCGGACCCGATCGCAAAGGTCGCGGAGATGGGCGTCGCGGAGCTTCTCGCCAACGAGCTCGACGAACTCGTGAAGGGCACCGGTGGGTCACGCCCGCTCGACCCGCGCGAATTCCGATTCTAAGCGCGAGAAATTGTTCAACCCGGCGCGTTCCGTTTGAGGCCTCGAAAAACGTCGGAAAGTGGTGTTCCTTCCCTTCGTTTGAAAACCTGGGTGTCCTTTTCCGAGCGATTGGAAACGATTGCTCAGAAATTGGTTGTCCCTTTCCCCGCTCTCCGAACGCGTCCGGCGCGAAAAGAAGAACATCTCATGGGAAGCCTGCGCGATTTTTGGTGTATAGTGAACTGTGTTCACTTTGTGAATTTTGTACTTTCGTGTGATGTGGTGAAATAATGAATAAAATCGGTAGTATACTGGGTGCTCTCGCTTTCATGGGCGGGCTGATCTATCTCGGCGTAATGGCGTTTTCCGGCGATCTGAGCGGCGGCGGTCGACGCGGACGGCTGCTCGTATCAATCGTGAATGCGATCGCGGGCGCGATTGGGCACACCGCAACGGGAGCGCTCCTCGTGGGCGTTGGTGTGCTGGGGGGCGGATATATGTTGGTTTCCGCGATCCGAGGCGATGACGAGGAAGACAGCCCGTAAGTAGATGTCGCGAACGGATAGGGCACCCATTCGATGGGTGCCTTTTTTTTTATGGCTGCCTTCACGGCGGCGTCTTGCGGTCCCCCCAAATGACCATTTGGCGTTCTTCGCACGCAACTGCGGCGCGCAATGGCCGAGAACACTTCATCCGCGCCTCCGCGCGCGGACTTGACGCGACGATTGTCCCCCCTCAGACTCCCCAATATTGAACGTGTTCAAAAACGTTTGGAAAGACCCCTCATGAATCAGAATCCCAACGAGATGCCGCCGGGCGTCGAGCAGCCACCGAAGAGCCTGCGAGCGCAAACGCGAACGGTTCAGTTCGTGTTGGTTGCGGTGTTTGTTTGCCTCGCACTTGGACGCCTTGGCTACAACTACCTCGTTGACCAGCGTCTCGAGCAGAGCGCGGCGATGTTCATCGGATTGCCCACCTTGCTTGGCGTCGTGCTCTCTTTCGTACCTCTACGCGGGCGCGACGGTCGGTCCTATGCGCTTCGAACCGGAATGATCAGCATCACCCTCGCGCTCCTCATGTCGATGGTGCTTCTTGGAGAAGGGGCGATTTGTGTCCTGATGATGTCCCCGTTGGCCTACGGAATCGTCGGCATTCTTTGTGGGTTTCATCAGTATCAACAAAACCGTGATCGGGATGGACGCCTTCAGATTGTGCTGGCGCTGCCGCTGAGTTTGATGGCAATGGAGGGAGTCTCGGAGGCGACCTCGTTCGACCGTCAGGAAGAAATCACGGTCGAGCATGAGGTCGCGCTTGAGATCGCTCAGGTACGAGAGAGGCTCGCGGAGACGCCCACATTCGATGGGGGACTGCCCACGTTTCTTCGTCTCGGATTTCCCCAACCCCAATACGTGCGGGGAAGCGGGCTCGAGGTCGGCGATAGGCGTGAGATTCACTATGCGGGCGGAGAAGGTCAGCCAGGTTCGCTCTTCTTGCGCGTTGTCGAATCGGGCGAAGATCACGTCCGTTTCGAAGCCATCCGCGACGAATCGCATATCGCGCATTGGCTCAATTGGCAGACGATCGATATTCGTTTTGAAGAAGGGGTCTCCGCAAACGGTGAGGTGATGACGCGCGTTCGGTGGACGGCGCGATTTGAACGTCTCCTCGATCCGGCTTGGTACTTCCGCCCGCTTGAGCGCGAGGGCGTCACGCAGGCCATCGAATATGTGCACGCCGAGCTGATGCACTAACGCGTGGCCTTGCTGATTCGCAGCCTTGGGCTTCTTCTGCCCTGCCTGATCGCCCTCTGGTGCGCGACGCGCCTTCGGGAAAACGCGATGCGCCTCCAGATTGCAGCTGCGATCGGGAGCACGCTTTGGGCGCTCGGTATCTGGTTGCTCGGTCCGGCTTTGCTCGCACATCTCGCGCACGCAGAACTCCACTTCGTAGGCGGCACCTTGCTCGGCGCCCCCTGCGATATCGCGCTCGGATTTGCGCTCCTATCGGTCGCGCCTCGCTTTCTCCCAGCGTTCCGAGTCGCCCTGCACCTTCTCCTAACGCTCAGCTTTGCTGCCCTGGTCGCCTACGCGTGCTCGCTCGCCGAGCTGGTCACCTTTCCTATTTCGCCAACTCGAAGCGTATTCCTTCTTGCGATGCTGACCGTACTGGCCCTCGTTCCCGCGGCGATCTTCGTCAAGAGTACGTTACGCGGCGAGAAGCTCCGCTACCGCGTCTTCTTTCAGATGGCATCTTTCGGCTGGATATCGCTGGTCGCGCTTCCCGCGCTCGCGCTCGAGCACGACCCTTTCGCGAAACTGGATTTCGGCGCGCCGCGGACGTTGGCGCTCCTCCCGGCCACCCTTTTGCTTGGGTTCGCATCCAGCGCGGTCCATGATTTCATGACGCTGGGCCAAGGAACGCCCCTTCCGGTCGACCCGCCAAAGAGGCTCGTCACCGCGGGCCTCTACCATTACCTCGCAAACCCAATGCAGTTCTTCATGAGCCTCGCAATGATGTGCATCGCGCTCGCCATTCGAAGCCCGTGGCTCGCCGCTGGCACCGGAACGATCGTCGTCTTTTCGATCGGCATCGGGCGTCTCGAAGAGTGGCTCTCACTCCGAAAGCGTTTCGGGGAGGAATACGCCAGCTACCGCGGCCGCACGCGCCTTTGGCGACCCCATTGGGCCGCCTCGCCGCCGGTTGCGACGTTGCGATTTAACCCGGAGAGCCCCATCCAATCGAAATTCGCTGGATGGCTCGGCCGGCGCGCGAAACTGCGGCTTGAACCGGGAAAATGGGAGCTTGTCGAGAATGAGATCTCGTGCACCGGCATCTCCGCCGTTGCGCGTGCGCTCGAGCGAATCCACTTCGGATGGGCTTTGTGCGCGAGTCTTATTCGTCAGCTTCGATGGTGAGCCATTTCGAAACAATCGTCATATCAAAGCACTCGCAGTGGTGAAATCACCAACGATACGTATCGCCAAGGATAAGCGCTGTGGCACCCACCATGCCGAGTATAACGAAGAAAGAGCGAAGCTCGGATCGACGTTCCTGGCGGAAAAGGGCTCTTCTAGCGATTTGAACAGCACACTAGCAGGCGTGCTAGATGCGGGGAGACCTTCAGATCGTCTTCCGAGTTGCGGGCTTCTGACTCGCATCGCCAACGACTTCTGCGAGCAGGGCCCTTTGGGTCGCGAGAAGACGCATCAATTCATCCACCTGGTTTAGCAATGTCCGGGCTTCACCAGGGTCGATCTCTCCTGGTGATTTGCTTGACGGGCTTATTGCATCGAGAAGCTCTGCGACAAGCGCCGAACTTTTCTTCGCCGTTTCACCTGCCGAATCAAACCAGCATTCACCTTCGCTGACCTCGACGGGAAGAAAGGTGCCGCCCGCGAGCGCGCACAGATGTTCTGCGGCAGCCGTCGCTTTCTTCGACGCCGTCAGTTTTGCGACGCGATCGAAGGAAATCTGGGCCGGATCGTTTGGATCAGAAAGAGCGTAGACTCGCGTTCGGCTAAGTTCCAGGATTGATACAACCTCGGGAACACCGCCGCATTCTTTGAAGAGATCGGAGACTACCTGCTCGACACTTCCATAACGTCGCTCTTTGTTCGGTTCGAATGCCATAGACGCTCACCCTAATCCCTCTGCTCGCGCTCACCAGCAAATCCGTACGCTGGCGCGCGCAAACCCCAAAGCCGCAAGTTGATTCTTGAGCCAAAAAGTGTTACATAGGAGCTTTAGTTGCTCCGAAACGGGCAAATTTACCCACGCACGACCCCCTTTGGGACTTCCGATGTGCGCGTTTCGCTCGCGAAGCGAGGCTGAAATACGAGTAACACCGTTTTCAGGTCCCGATCAACCCAGACGAAGCAAGCTTCCCTCTGGGCCTGGCTGCCAAGGGAACATCTTCCCCGCGGCCACTCTGACAACCCTGTCAGGCAACCTGTCTGACCCACCTAGCTGAGCCAGCTGAAAATACGAGGACGACCTCTTGAGCGCAGAGACCAATCAAAGCAGTAACTCCGACCTCCACGCCTACCGCAGCGGCTCTCAGACCCTCTTTAAGCACATCAAGCGCGAGCAGTGGGGCCTTGCGATCGTCGACGAAAAATCCGACGAGACCGCGACCTTGATTTTCGAAGACGGCCGCAAGCACCGCTTCCATCGGGACTTTTACCATCTGATTCAGGCGGTCGACCGTCCGTACGATGTTGCCAAGCGGATTTACGACGGCATCGCTGCGATGAGCAGCACCAAGAAGCGCGCGAGTCGCTCGACAGAGAAGCCGGTTTCGGTCGAAGAGCAGGTCACGTTCTTCAAGGGCGTCTTCGATGATGGCTTCGGTGAAGAATACGGCAAAGAGCATCGCGGCGACGGTCGCGCCCGCGCGCTAAAGCGCCACCGCGACGGTCTCGTGGATGCCGCGACCGAGCACCTCGACGAGGGCGAGATTCGCGCGGCGCTTCTCGATGGCGAGTTCAGCGATGTCGTGAAGCGAGCGACGGCGGTTCTTAACGCAACGGACATGGTTGCGGCCAAGGAACGTAAGGCGTTCTCCACGGTGGCAGAAGAGCATCACGAAGAGCTCGCGAACGCGATCGTTGGTCTCCTCTACGACAAGGGCGACCTTCAGCCACGCTTTGAAGCATGGACGCAGGCCCTTTCGATCGCTGTCGGCGCTCCCTCCTGGGCGCTTGTCACCGGTTTGTTGGGTGCGCGTTATCCGCAGGAGCATCTGATCATCGACGTGAAGACCGCCCGTCTTCAGGCCGAATGGATGGCTGCGGGCATGACCATCGCGATCCGCCCAAGCTACGTGCAGTACCAGCGTATCCTTGAGATGTTCACGAATCTCAAGGGTCAGCTCGGCGAAGCAGACCTTGAGCCCAAGGATATGCTCGACGTCGTTACTTTCGCGCAGATCACGCTTAAGGCCTCCGCGCGCAACGAGATCCTGGCCTCTCGTAAGCCTGTCCTCTAAGACAAAGCTTCTTTAATCGCATCAAAGCGTCGCCCCATCAGGCGGCGCTTTTTGCGTGACGCGGGCGCGATATTCGAACTCAGTTCGATGGCGTAGAGCACGTATGCGTTCCGTCGAAGCGACGTTGCTCATGGGCGACCACGAGTGCTTCTCGGGTGCCCGAAGCAAAGTCCGTATACGAAAGAGAACTTTCCTAGGGATTGTGAAGGATTGTGCGAGTGCGCGAATCCTGGTGACGGATCCGGGTTAGAACGCGCAGATCTCCTCACACTCGGTTCCCTCAAGCATGCACGCGTTGTCGAGTTCCGCGACGCATTCGAGGCAAAGCTCATAACCCTCTTCGAACGTCGCCCGATCGGCAGGTTCTGGAAAGAGGGTTGCGATCGCCCTCTCGCAATCGCTCTCGATCGTCGCGGCATCGCGTTCGTCGCAGGAATCCTGCAGTAGTGCGGCGCGACCACAGAGAGACTCAGGGTCGACGACACTGCCGCCCGCATCACTCGCGCTCGCATCTTCGCCCGCGTCCTCCGTCGCAGCGTCCTCCGTCGCAGCGTCTTCTGTCGAGGCGTCTTCGCCAGCAGCGTCCATCGCGCTTCCATCCGTGACGTTCGCGTCGACGGCTGCGTCCGTTTCAGGGTCAGAGTCTCCGCAGGCAAGGGCGAATAAAAGAGATACGGTCATCCAAAAGCGCATGCTCGAACCCTAACCGAAAGCGGAAATTACGCTCACTTTTTGTGCACCCTTCGACTCGACCGACACGTCCGAGACGGCGTTTCAGTAAGGGCGCGCGAGCATCGTGATCGCACGCCTTGCGGAATCGGCAGGCGCAACCAGAGACAGTGGATGAGACTTGCTCGCCTACTCTCGCTTATCAGCTTCGCAGTCGCTTCCTGGTCAGGCTGTGGATCAGACCCCGCCCCGGCATCTGTTTCCGAATCACCCATCGACCGGCGCGTCCGGCGATCGGCAGAACGCCTTGAGGCCAGCGAAGCCGGTCGGCGACTCCTTCAAACCATCGAAGCCCACGGAGGGCTGCGCAACTGGTTCGAAGCTGGGTCGCTCTCCTTCGACTATCACTACAGGCAAACCGTCGAGAATGGTAAGGAGATGCGCACCCGAAATCGCGTCGATCTTTGGACCGGCCGCGCCCGACAGGACGGACTGGATTCCGAAGTCTCTCTCGCTTGGGACGGCGAAGAAGCTTGGATCTCTCCAAATGCAGATTCGTTTCCACTGCCCGCGCGGTTTTGGGCAACGACTCCCTATTACTTCTTGGCCATTCCCTTTGTACTCGCGGACGAGGGCATCCGCATCGCAGAGGATGGGAACGAAACGATCGACGGTGTCGACTATGCGAGGATTCGCATTACGTATGACTCGGGCGTCGGAGACAGCTCGGATGATTTCTACGTGCTCTACCTCCATCCGGAAAACCATCGCGTCGCGGCGGTCCGTTATATCGTCAGCTACCCGGGGTTCTTTCCGGAAGGCGGTCACTCGCCGGAGAAGCTGATGTGGTATCGCGACTACGAAGCTTCGGGCGAACTCATCTTCCCGACGAACTTCGCGAGCTACGCCTGGTCCGAGGAGCAGCTCGGAGCACAGCTCGCGGAGGTGAGCGCGCGAAACTTCACGCTTGGTGAACCTCTCGAAGACTCGCTCTTTTCGAGACCGGAACGTGGCGTTATCAGTCCGTTGACGACGCCCTGAAGTCTGCGCTGCGTTTATCCTCGCGCTCGCAGATGCCGGGTCCGTTCGAACGCTGTTCAGCGTTCTGCTTCGCGCTAGGTGCCGATCGCTCCCACCTTTAAGGCCTTGAAAGGCGAGGTTGGGATGCGAGCGTTTGCGACAGTTCGAATGACAGGAGCACTTGGTAGCGTGGGCGTTTGTCTTGCTCTGAACCTCGCGCTTGCATGTTCGCCAGCGCCAATCGGGAGCGCGGATGCTGGCTCCTCCGATTCTGGCTCCTCCGATGCTGGCTCCTTCGATACAGGCGTGGACGGCGCAAGCGACGCTGGGGAAACGGACGCCGCTTCCGGCAGCGATGGAGGAACTCTTCGAGATGCAGCGACGATGGAGGATAGCGGCGTCGACGCGGGGCACGATAGCGGCGTGGATTCCTCGTTCGACGCGCCTCCTTCGCCGCCCGTACGTTGCGAGGCGTTCGGGGGAGAGATCCTGGTTTGCGATTCTTCGGAGACAAGCTGCGGGATCGTGTTCGAAAGCGGAGAAGGGTGTAACGCCGCCTGCGCTTCGGCGGGCCTGATGTGCCTCGAGGCGTTCGAGAACGCAGACGATGCGTGCGCTGCGGACCGAATGCGCCCTGCACTTGGCTGTGAAGAGACCGGCCATCGCTCGGACTACTGCGTGTGTGGACGAGGAATGTGCATCCCGCACACGTGCGATTCGCTTGGCGCGTGCGGACGCGTCTCCGACGGCTGCGGAGGCGAGCTCGAATGCGGCGATACGTGTGGCGCCGGCGAATCTTGCGTCGCCGGGTTCTGTCGCGGTGAAGCGCTCTGCGATGAAGACGACTGCCCCGCGTTTCCGGGTGCAGAGGGCGAGGGCCGCAACGCAGAGGGTGGCCGGGGAGGCGATGTGTGCCACGTGACGAACACGTCCGACCGCGGGACCGGATCGCTGCGCGACTGCATGGAGGGCGGCTCTGGCGCGCGCACGGTGGTCTTCGATATCGGCGGCACGATCGATCTTCAATCGGCGATCCGCAGCCGCCGGAGCCGGCTCACGCTTGCCGGTCAGACTGCACCCGGAGACGGCATTGTCATTCGGGGATACGACGTTCAGATCGCCGGCAATCACAACATCATTCAGCACCTTCGCTTTCGATCGGGCGACATCCGAAAGGCGCGCCGTGACCGCGATGGACACACCGAAGATTCACTGACCATCGACGGGAACAACATCATCGTGGACCATGTGAGCGCGAGCTGGGGGATCGATGAGTGCCTGAGTACCGCGAGCTCCGACCACAGCAATATCACCGTGCAGTGGAGCATCATCTCGGAGGGTTTGCACCGGACAGAGCTTTTCCACGGCGAATGGGATCCGGACCATCGCGGACACAGCATGGGCTCTCTCTTTAAGTCGCGCGGAGGCCATTCGGACCTTTCGATTCATCACAATCTCTTCGCGCACAACGGCAACCGAAACCCAGCCATTGGCGGGTACGACGATCGCGAAGACTCGCAGAACGCGGACATCCGAAACAACGTACTCTACAACTGCCGCTCCTTCGGATACGTCAGCGGAGAGACCTCCCAGATCTTGCTCAACTATGTCGGCAACTACGCGATCGCCGGCGAAGATACGACGGACCGCGGGATGTTTGACGCGTCGGATGCAGCGAACCTCAGCGCCTATTTCACGGGCAATATGCTCGACCGGAACGAGAATGGACGCTTCGATGGCTCCAGCGTCGACGGCGTCGGTGGAGATTTTCGGCGCGTCTCGTCACCGCACCCGATGCATGAGATCACCACCCAAAGCGCGCCGGAAGCGCTTGAGTCGGTTTTGATGTCCGCGGGTGCGCGACCGTGGAATCGAGACTCAGTCGATGAGCGAGTGACGCAGGACGTGCGCGACGGTACCGGGCGAATTGTCGACTCCGTTTCCGAAGCCGGCGGCTACCCGGAGATCCGAGGCGGCACCCGAATCACGGATAGCGACCGAGACGGAATGCCGGATGCCTTCGAGCGCCGCGCCGGGACCAATCCCTCACGCGCGGACAACAACGGCGATATCGACGGAGACGGGTATACGAACCTCGAGAACTACCTGCACTACGCGTCTGAGAATGGACCGCTTGATTAAGGGCTATTCAGGACGCTGAGCGAGGATTGGTTCGATCTCGACCGTCTCCCCGGCGAGACGTACTTGAAGGTGTACATGGGCATCGCGCGCTTCACTGAGGTGCGCGATCCACTCGCCGCGCCTAACGCTCTGACCCACCTCGGCGTGCAGCTCGGTCAGACCACCATAGAGACTGACCCAGCCGTTCGGATGTGCGATGACGATCGCAATGCCGACGCCGCGAAGACCTTCGCCGACAAAGATCACTTCGCCGTCCGCGACCGCTCTTACGGGTGCCCCGGGCGCGGTAATATTTACGCCTCGGCCCTCGGCGCGAAGTCTACCTTCGCCGCGGACCGGCCACAGCAGATTGCGGAATGTACGGCCTTCGAGAGCGCTTTGCTCTTCGGCATTTGGACCCTCGGCGAGATAACGCTGCGCCTCCTCGAGGAAGTCATTCATATCGGTTGAGTCGGGTGTGGCGGGCTGCGCCGGACGCTCCGAACGAGTCAGACGTTGAGGCGCTGAGGAAGGAGCGCCCGGATCGGCGGGAAGTGGCGTCATCGTGTGCGCGACGAGCTCATCTTCAACACCTCGGCGGCGGCGTTCTCGAAACCGGCGGTACGCGGCGATCCAAGGACGACCTTCGAAGTGCTCGAGTGGGTCGCGGGGATGCCCTCGCTCGCGGATCTCGAAGTGCAAATGAGGCCCTCGAGAAATGCCGGTATTGCCCACGAACGCGATGCGTTCGCCCTTGCGTACGCGCCAGCCGGCTTGCACCGTCGTGCGGTAAGCGTGCGCGTAGATGCTCACCCATCCGTTCGCGTGCACGATCATCACGCAGTTACCGAGTCCTCGTACGCCGTTGTCGCTATAGGCGACGATGCCATCCGCGACCGCCCGGATGACCCGGCCTTCTTCGGCGACGATATCCACCCCGTTGTGACGCAGATCTGGGCGCCGGATGCGAACGTAACCGAAGCCGCGACCGAAACGTCCCTCATCGACCGGCCACCGTAGCGGCAACTCAACTTCGGAACCTGCGGCTTCGACCCATCGTGGATCTGGGCGGCCACTGAGGAGACGGCTCGCCGTTTCGCGAGTGCCGAGCCCAAGTTCCTGAGCACGCTGGAGCGCAGCACCCCGTGGCTCGGGGACCCTGCGCGGGCCATCGGAGAAGCGGGAGTAATCGTGCGCCTCTTCCGGGGCGTCCGCATCGCGAACGACTCGGCGTCGCTGGGAACGGCCCCTCCTTCGAACCCCGTCATCCGCGTGGGCGACGATGGCAATGAGCGAGAGAAGGATCGCGAAATAGCGCATTCTCTAGCGGTGCCTGAACCTACCTTCGTTGGTCAACTTTCTGGCAAGGGGGAAGACGAGGGATTCCCTACTTTTTCGCGCGGATGCAGTCAGGACAATCGCCTCTTAACTGAATCGTTGCACCTCGAACCGATGCTGCCCATCGACCTCGGATCGAGATCGACGAGGCCATGTCCGCTGGCAAACACGCGACCTGGCCGCATGCATCGCAGACAAAGTGCGGGTGATTGTGGTCCGTGCTGGAGTTGAGTTTGAGCGCGTATCGGTCGATCCCGTCGGCACGACTGACGACCGCAGCGATGCCGGAGTCGCGAAGCTTCACGAGGTTTCGATAGACGGTCGCCGGGTCCCAATCGCAATCGCCGAGGCTTGCGACGACATCGGTATGAGAAAGGGGCGCTTTTGATTCGCCGAGTACGCGAAGCACCGCGAGCCGAGGCGCGGTGACCCGGAGCCCCTTTTCTTTGAGTAGCGCCCGCGCCTCTGGTTTGGAAATGCCCATCGCTTCCCAGCGACCTTAGCAGCCCGTTGATCGATTCCGAATCCCGCTTTGCAGTATTTTGTGGCCTCGAATCCGACCCACCTGCGATCTGCAACACCCGCGATCGGAAAGGACGATATCAACGGGCTGCTTGGTTTTGCGTCGCACCTCGCGATGTTTTGCGCGAAGGACCCCTCATGTGATGGGCTAACGCAACTTCGCGTGTCGCTCTTTCAGCATTCGATAGTCGGATGCGCATTGGGCGCAGGCGAGGACCTCGCGAGCAATCTCAAACCCTGCGCCTCCCGGATCGTCGAAGTGCTTGGTCTTTTGGGTACGCCGCGTCACGAAACTCGATCGCGACCCGGTGTGCACGGGTTCGGGCAGGTTGAACATGAGACCCTCGATCTTTGAACTCCGGGACGTGTTCACAAAGTTCGCATTTGTACATTCTTGGCTCCTTTTGAGAGTGCATGTGTTTTCCGCGTTCACGCGATAAGCGGTCTATCTGGCAAGTTGAATGCAAGTGCAAGTAATTTGCGTATGCACCGCGCTCATTCGGGTCCGTCGCGGAGGCAGCCGCGTTCCGGCGGCGACCTTGCGATCCAGGTCGCCTTCGGCGAGCGCGCGCGTTTGCCTCGCGTCCGGCCCCTCGTTCGCTTTTGAGCCAGGTCGCTTCAAAGCGGAGCTGGAGAAAATCGTATTCACACGCAACTCACGCGATGAATGGACGAATACCTGGGTACGCGGAGGATCCGCCGCGTAGGTTTCGGACCGGATTTTCCGAGCCTCGGTACTGGCAGCGCGAAGCGAGGAATGCCTCGAATCACGCCGCGGCGCCGAGCTATGTCCGAAGGCGATGGCGGGCGGTCTTTGAAAGAAGACCGAAGGTTGGTGGTATAGATGCCAGAAATCCGCGCGGAAAATCTGGGTAAGGACAAAAATGTCGTCTATTTCATACGAAAGAAGTAAGAACTGTCTCTTTGGACGAATGGATGTTCCATAAGCGATAAATCCGATTCGCTGCTCGATCTTCGGACCCGCTCGCTACGGCCTGTCTCTTTCGTAGGGGAAGTCAGAGCGTCGATGATTGGATTCGCAGCGCTCTTCGACGCGACGCGGAAGAGCGGTGCTCTTGCGACGACTCGGATCGCTCTGTGACGGCCGCGCGAACGCGGCCCTGATTCGAGGGGCAGGCCCTAAATCGGATTGACCAGGACCTCGCGGCGGCCGCCGGCCTTCTTGCTCGCCGGTCCCACGATACCGTCCGCTTCGAGTCTGTCGACGAGCTTCGCCGCCTTATTGTAGCCCACGGAGAGCTGGCGCTGCAGGTGGCTGATCGAGCAGTAGCCTGCGTTCGCCACGACCGCGATCGCTTTGTCGTAGAGCGGATCATCGCTCGAGCCTCCGGGCAACCCATCTTCGCCCTTGGGCTCCAGAATGCTCTCGTCGTACTCCGGCGTTGCCTGCTCCCGCAGGCTATCGCAGATCGCGCCGACTTCTTCTTCTGAGATAAACGCACAGTGCACGCGCTTGAGGTCGCTGGAACCAGGCGGGATCATCAGCATATCGCCACGCCCAAGAAGATTCTGTGCGCCGACTCGTCCGAGAATCGTCTTCGAGTCCTCGCGCTGGCTCACTTTGAAGGCCATGCGGCAAGGGAAGTTCGCCTTGATCATCCCGGTGATGACGTCGACGCTCGGTCGCTGCGTGGCGAGGATAACGTGAATGCCAGCTGCGCGGGCTTTCTGGGCAAGGCGGGCAATGCACGCCTCGACTTCTTTCGCGGCGACCATCATGAGGTCCGCGAACTCGTCGACCACGACCACGATATAGGGCAGCCGCTCTGGATCTTCTTCGAGCTTCTCCGGGTTCTCCTTCTGAATGCGCGCGCGCGCCTTCCGAGAGAGAAGTTTGCTGGCTTCGAGATCGCCATTTGCCACGCGATCGACGCGCGCGTTGTACGTACCGATATTGCGAGCGCCCGCGTCGGCGAAGAGCTGGTAGCGGCGCTCCATCTCATCGACCGCCCACTTCAGTGCAACGGCAGCCTTCTTCATATCGGTGACGACCGGCAGCAGCATATGCGGGATATCGTCGAAGACCGCGAGCTCGACGACTTTCGGGTCGATCATCAGCATGCGTACTTCTTCGGGGCTCTTCTTGTAGAGCAGCGAAGCCAGCATCACGTTTAGACCCACCGACTTACCGGCACCCGTCGCACCCGCAACAAGGAGGTGAGGCATCTTCGCAAGGTCCGCGTAAACCGGCTTGCCAGCGATGTCTTTCCCGAGCGCAATGGGAAGTGCGCCCTTGGTCTTTTGCCAACGCTCATCCTCGAGAATTTCTCGGATGTATACGGTCTGCCGATCGTCATTCGGCAGCTCGATCCCGATCCGCGCCTTCCCCGGGATCGGTGCGACGATTCGCACCTTCTGCGCGGCGAGCGCCAGCGCGAGGTCGTTCTCAAGACCTGTCACCTTCGAGATCTTGATGCCGCTCTTTGGCTCAAACTCGTACATCGTCACGACGGGACCAGGGTGGATCTCGTCGACGCGACCCTTCACCCCATAGGACTCGAGCTTCTCCACCAATCGCTTTGCGTTCTCGCGGAGCAACTGCGGGTCGATACGAACCCTCCCACCCGTATTCGATTCGAGAAGGTCGAGGCTCGGCGGCACGACCTTCGAGATCGCCGTGCTGCTGCTCTTTTTCGGCAGCGGTGGTGGCTCGGACGCCGGGCGAATCAGGTCTTCCTTCGGCGGTACGATGACGGGACCTTCGTCCTCGTCTTCTGGTTCCGCTTTCGCTTTTACCTTTTTCGGCGTGCGCTTCTTCGGCGTCGAAACCACCGGCTCTTCGAGCTTGATGGAAACGGGCGCGTCTTCGTCCTCGTCATTCGACGCGTCATCCAGCAAGATAGCGTCCTCGGGGTCGACAGCGGGCTCGACATTCGCCTTCTTGGACCGCCTCTTCTTGGCGGGTTTCTGAGCGTTGTTCGGTGCGACGACGCTCGCTTCGTTCAGATCCGAATCGAGCGTATCCGGCTCATCGCTCTCCGGGTTTGCGTCGAGCAGCGCATCGACTTCGTCCACCTCAAGTTCGCGGTCCAGCGTGTCGACGATCTTCGGTGCGCTGCGCTCTTCTTCTTCCGCACGTTCGCGTGCTTCCACTTCGCGTGCCTCACGCCAGGCTTCCGCGATCGCACCAGCGCTCTCTTTCGCACGAGCCGCCCCTGCCTTGGTCGACGTCATCGCGCGCCGCATGGACGAGATCACGCTGACGGGCGTGCGCAACACGAGCGTTACCAAGAGGGTCGTGACGCCGACGACAAAGGCGCCGACCGTTCCAAAGAGAGCGCGCAAGACTTCGCCGATGATCTCGCCGAGCCTGCCTCCGGCAAGATTGTCTGGCCCGATGCCGAGCTCGCCCGAGAGCGCGAGATGCGTCAGCGCGCAGCCGATCAAGAGCACGACAAATGCCGAAGCCAATGTCGCCGGTCCGAGGATCGCGCGCCGGCCGGTAAAGATGCGAAGCGTGACAAGACCAAGCTCCATCCCGATGACCCAGGCGGCCCATCCGAATGCACTCACGAGCAGGGTGGCGAGACCGTCTCCGACGGCGCCGACCATGTTTTGCGATCGGTGTGGATCGTAGGATGACAACGAAAGGACAACCAGGATCGTCAGCGCAAGTGCGACGAGACCCGAGACCTCCCTCCATCGTTCCCCTGACCCAACCGGGGCTTCAATGTTTCCGTGTGCGGACGTTTGCTGCGATGCTCCCAAGGTCGTTCTTTCCCATCGCCACGCTACAAATTGAGCCTGTTTGGTCAAGAAATCGACAAGAATGGAGAATGCGAAAACGCGTAAAAAGACGCCAATTATGGCGTGATTCGGTACATTTTCTCAAATGAACGAGCTTTCGGTTCCGTTACCGGCGTGGATCGAGACCTTCGATACGCTCGACCGGATAGGAATCCTTCGTCTCGAAACCGGTCAAGCCCTCCGTTTCGGAGAGAGCGCGTGTGTTGGTTTCACGCCCACAGTTGGCGGCCGCGTCTACGTGACAGTCACCGCAGAGCATGGGCCTGGTGGTACGAAGGCGGTGAAGGTTCATCGCTCCCCGGTCTCGGAATCGCGCCGCCGGCAAATCAAAAGCGCCCGGAAACGCTGGGAGCGGCGAGAGCAGATTCGTCGTGACCGTGCGAGACATCTTCGAGTCCGCCTGGGGACGACGCCCGCGAGTATCGTTCGCAGGGTCCAAGAGGCTGCGCGTGTGCGCGCGAACCACGTTGCGGATCCCGAGGCGTTGTACGAACTCATCGACGAGATCGAGCTTGTGGGCGGCGGGCGGATTCATGCAAGGGCGATCCTCCGAGGCATCGCCCTCTCGCCGGAGGATGCCAACTTTGGTAACCCCGGCCCACTCGTGCACTTTCTCGAAGGCTTCGCGGATTATCCCGAGATGCTCTGCGAGATCGCACGAAACGTCCCTACGCTTTCCTTCGCGCGAATGCTCTCGCGATGCGCGGATAAAAGCCCTTCAGGCCGCGAAGCGTTGAGGCTGCTGCGGGCCTACCGGCTTTCCGCTCCCGCTTCGCTTCGGGAAGAAGCAGAGTGGCTTCTTGAGAATATGGGCCAGGCGTGACAACCGGTCTTTCGATCCGACGTCCGGCCGGGTCGCCTTGTTCGGCAATTGACGAGCCTATGCCCTCCCGATTAACGTGGCGGAACGTCTCTTCGCCGCGTTCGGTGATCAGGCGCTGGAGGATTCATGTCTCAGTTCGCTTCTCTTTCGAACAAAGCTCGTCTTATCGCGCTGCTCGCGCTTGCCCTCTCTTTCTCGGCGGTTCCGAATGGCGCGTTTGCGCAAGGGTCGGAACCGACCGCGGCGCAGCGGAATGCAGCGCGTTCAGCGTACGCTGAAGGTCAGTCGGCGTTCGACGCTGGCAACTTCGCGGATGCAGAGGCCGCGTTCGAGGAGGCTTATCGGCACATCCCGAATCCGGTCGTCCTCCTCGGCATCGCGGAATCGCGGGAAGCGGCCGGCGATATTCCGGGCGCGGTCGAAGCGTTCGAACGTTACCTCGCCGACCGGCCGGATGCGGACAATGCGGAGGAGATTCGTACGCGAATCACGGCGCATCGTGAGCGTCCGGCCACGCTCGTGATCGACAGCTCGCCGAGCGGCGCTGCGGTCGAGCTCAACGGCAACGATACCGGGTTGGTGACGCCCGCGACGCTCGAGGTCCCGGCAGGCACCCACAGTGTTGTCCTCCGGCTCGAGGGACACGAAGATGAGACCTCGGAGGTGGAACTCACCTTCGCTTCGCGTCGTGAGCTGAACGTCGACCTCATCACGGTTGAGGACGAGGCCGATGCGCTCTTCGCGGAAGAGGAAGAAGAAGACGAAGAGGCGTCGATCAGCCCGGTCGTTTGGGTGCTCTCTGGCGTTGCGGCCGCTTCGCTCATTACGGGTACGGCGCTCGGCTTTATGGCGTTGAGCCGTGAAAACGAGTTCCAGGATACGCCGACGACGGAGATCGCCGATCAGGGCGAACGTTTCGCGCTCTTTGCGGACCTGATGTTTGGTGTTGCGGCGGTCTCTGCGGTCTCCGCGCTTGTCATCGCCCTCACCACGGGTGGAGATGACGAGGACGAGAGCGACACGGCGCGCCTTCGTTTGACGCCTGTCCTTGGACCGACGGGTGGCGGCCTCAACGCCCGCCTTAACTTCTGAAGAACGACCCATGAAAAGAATCGCTCTTGTTGCTCTTCTGGCGCTCTCCGGGTGTCAGGCTCTGGTGAGTTTCGATCGTGACCAGATCGTCGATGGCGGTCAGGATGCGTCGATGGATGCCGCCGTGGATGTATCCACCGATGTCTCGGAAGATGCGATGCCGGACGCGTCGATGGATGCGGAGGTGGACGCGGAGATGGATGCGTCGATGGACGCCGATTTGGACGCGATGCCGGATGCCGAAATGGACGCGTCGATGGACGCAATGCCCGACGCAGAGATGGATGCGTCCATGGATGCCGAGATGGATACGATGCCGGACGCGCCGGAATGCTCCATGCCTTCCGAGTGCGACGATGGCGTCGCGTGCACCACGAATGAGTGCACGGAGAATGCGTGTGTCTACACGCCTGACGATGCCGCTTGCGATGACACGATCGCTTGCACCGTTGACTCGTGCGACGCCGTCATGGGCTGCTCCAACGAGCCAAGTGACGCGCTCTGTGACGATGAGAATCCATGCACGGCCAACACCTGTGGAGCGACGGGATGCGAAGCGACGGACCTCTGCTCCTTCACGACGGTTGAACTGAGCGACCTGACCTCCATCGTGAGCGTGACCGCGACGACCACCGCTAGCGGGTTCATCGCGATCGTCGACGCCGGATCCATGATTCTCGGAAACGCACCGATTGCAGTCGGCACCGCAACCGTCGAAGTCGAACTGAACCGTCCGCTGGCCAGTGGCGAAACCATCTCGGCGGTGTTGTATCTCGACGAAGGCATCGTCGGCACCTTCGAATCTGATGTTGACCCCATTGCGCTCGATTCCGGCGACGAAGGCATCACCAGCGAAGCCACGCTCACGTTTGACGAAGCGGTGGTGCCAGACGCGCAGTGGACGCTAACAGGCGATGGCGCGAACTATACGTTTAACGCGCGTCCTTCGACGCTCGGCCTCGCAGAGGGCGAAGACCCGACGATTCAGCTCGAGAGCGGCTGGCGATACCGAATCGTCTCTCCCGACTCACATCCCTTCGAGTTCTTCGACGACGCCACCGGTGGTCCGATCGTACGCCTCTCGGAAACCCTTGATCCAGCGTTTGAATCGACCGTGTCGATCGCGTGGAGCGAAGGCGCGATGGGCTCAGACTTCACTGTTTCGGCCGACTTCTTCCCGGCGGTGAACGCATATCGCTGCTCCGCCCATCCGACCACGATGCAAGGCGTGGTGGAACAAGCGCCATAGCGATCTTCGGTGGGGGATAGCGCGCGAAAAAGCCTCAAGGTCAGCCTGCCGATGCCAATCGTTATCGCAGGCTGGATCCCAATACTCTTGGGGCTATATTTTCCGTATAAGCACTACGGGATATGCACCTTTGTGCCTGTGATCGTGCTCGGCATTGCATTCTTCGCGATGCGCATGTGGCCCCTTCGTTTTGATTCGGAGCGCGTTCGAATCGTGGGCATCCCGATCCGATGGGAACGTTTTCAGTCCGTGACAGCATGGTCGGGTGAGGTCCCGTCGCGCTTCATTCGGGGGATGAAAGAAGAGGCGACCTCCATTCGGTTTCGCTGGTCGAGATTTTTCTGGCTGACGTTTTATGCAAAGCCGGGAGACCTCTCGGCGGCGCGGGGCTTTGTCGATGCATTCTACGCGGCCTGTCCCGAAGGGAGCCGCGATGACTCTCCTTGAGATCGAACGGCTCCGGGTCGAGTTACAGAAAGCGTGGACCCTTGAGTGCCAGGAGGGGGACAGGTTCGATCGTGCTCAAGGCCGACGTAACCACGAGATCGCGAATGAGGCGTATGGGCGGATGCTCGAGCACCGGGCACGGCGAGAGCCACTTGAGGAGGCGCTGACCGCTCGTCTTGAGGCCCTCCGAGAAGAGCAGCCGGAGGTGTTTGACCGCTGGATCGATTTGCACCTGCGGTGTTTGCGCGAGGCAGGCGCGCGAGCTGTCCAGAAAAAGCGCGATACCCCTTCCCGCATCCATGTTGGCGTGCAAGCCCGAGTCGAAGAGTGGGAAGCGTTTCGGCGAGGCGAGAGGGGGGTGGTTCTCTATACGTGGGTGGAGTTCGATACCGAGCTCCTCGAGGCGGTCTTGCGGGCGTTCACATGAGGATTCGTCGCTCGTTCTGGGCGACGATGCCGCTCTCGCTCAATCTTCTTCTGACCTCTTTGGTCGGCCTCGCTGTTTATCCACTTGAGCTCGGTCCGAAGGTTCGATTTTCGATTGTCCTCGGCGCGTTTCTGCTCTTCAGTGCGCTTCGCTGTGTTCCGATTTCGTTTGGCAGCGAAGGCATTCGTATCGCTGGGCTTTTCTTCTCGTGGGCACGTTTCCGCGAGGTTCGCGCGGACATGTTCGAGTCCCGCTCGCGCACACACGGCACGCATCGGACGTCTTCGCTCGTGCTCCGCTGGACCCGATTCTTTACAACGGATTTTCGCAGCATCGAAGCTTCCCTTGGCAGTGCAGAAATGGCCGCGGCCGCCTTCCGGGCTTACGAGCGAGGTGAGCGCGCGGACATCCCCTCGCAACTTGAGGATGGCTCCACTCGGGATGGCTATCGAGAAGCCGGAGTCGATTCGATCCCGCGAGAGCGGCTCGCCGCGTGCCTGCGCGATGCGAAGGCGCCACTCAAGGTACGTGTCCGCGCTGCGGAGATTTTGAGCGCGCGGGACTCCGAAGATCCAGCGCTTGCGGATGTCGAAGCGGAGACGATTTTGCCCGAGCTTAAGCGCGTGCTCACTCGCGCGAGGTGATCTCTCGCAGCTCGTTCCTTACGTCTGTTCGGGGCGCGTCTTGGACAATCCCTTCACAGCGCGCACGAAAGCGGCTCCGCTGAAGTTTTCCCGAACCCAATCGCGGCCGCCGCGTGGCGGGTGTTCGAGCGCATCGAGGATCGCCCGGCGCATGTCTTGAGGGTTGTCGTTTTCACAAATCACGACACCTGAAGGCGCTCGAAATCCGGCGCACGCTCGGCGATTTGCAACCACCGGCACATCCCGAGAGAGCGCGTCGAGCATTTTGATAGGAAAACCTCCTGGAACTCTTCTCGGCACGACCGCGACGTCGCAAGTCTCGTACGCGGAGACGCGATCGGCTTCGGTGGAGAGTGGCATCACGGTGACATTCGGGTATTCGCGAAGCAGCACTTCGGGTTTGCTCTCCGTCGCGACATGAACGGTAAAGGGGCGAGCCGCTTCGAGCAGGATATCGAGACCCTGGTAGGCGTCGAGGTTCCCGGCGTAGAGAACGACCGGCTCCTTGCGAGTGGTGGGACGACGAATGGGCGGCGCGAGCGGCCACGGGATCGGCAGCGGCTGGCATCGGTAATACCGCGCGAGGTCGGGCGTAATCGCTCGCATTCGGCCAGCGCGGGAGATGCCGTCCATGACGAGTCCAATGCCGCGCGCGAACGAAGCATGACCGGCGCGATTGGCATAGCTCGGCATTTCGAGGTCGTATCGCGTATGGGCGACCGTAATCGCTTGGCGGAGCCCAGCAAGCTTCGTCACAAGCGAAGCCTCCGCGCCGTGCGCCATCATCACATGCGGCCGGATCAAACGAGCAAGCTCGCGCGCGCGTCGAACGAGCCCAAGATCTCGCCGAACCTTCTCGGCGGAGGGACCGGAGCGCATATCGCCAGAAGCGGAGCCTGTGCCGCGGTGAAGCGTCCATGCGCGCGGGCGATCGTCCTCTTCGCCGGAAGCGTAGGTGAGGAGATGCGCGTCGTGCCCGCGAAGCGCCTCCGCATCAAGCATCGCGCGTAGCAACGCCTGCGTTCCCTGGGGAGAAGGGAAGGGGCAGCAGGCGATGTGCAGGGAGCGAAGCAGCGTTCGCCTACTTCAGCGCGAAGATGATCCCCGCGATCACCAAGATCACGATCGCAATGACGAGCATGACCTTAAAGAGGCTCGTCGGGGCCTCGCCCTGAACTTCGCCCGTCTGGCCGTTCACGAGGAATCGGTACACTTTGTCGTTGTAGCGGTAGCTCGCGATCCAGAGCGGCAAAAGAATGTGCTTGTACGACTTCTCGCCGTATTCATGTCGCGCCTGAAGTCCGCGCTGCGTATCGCCAGGGACATCGTCACGGCATCGCTTCTTCTGTTCGCTCTCAATCCGTTCGCTCGCGCGCTGCCACGCGCCTTCGATATCAATCGCATATTCCTCCGCGTGCCATCCGGCGAGATAGCTCGCGTCGAAGGGGCGAAGATGGTTGGTGTCGAAGGTCTTGAGCTTTTCCGCGATCTTCTGCGGAAGCCCCTTTGACGCGACGACCAGGAAATCGTCGTAGAAGTCGCGGCGCTGTCCTTGGGCGTTTTGCCACCGGGTCTTTTGAACCTGCTTCTGCTTCTTCTGACCGTTCTCCACGACGGTCTGAGTTTCGTAATAGTGGTAGCCCGCTTCCGCGCGCCACTGCGATTGCACCCATGCGTCGAAGGACCAGAACGGAATGTAGACACCCGCGAGTGCGTCCATATCTGCTGCGTTGCCGAGATCGCCCGGCCGAAACCAGCTCGAACCAAGCCAGTCTTTGAACTTCGCCGTCGCGGCGTTTCGGTCGACTTGGAACGGAACCAACGACTCCGGCTGAATGGGGTTCTGCCGGGCCTGTGCTTCCAAGATTTGCTGGCTCCCGCAGAAGTCGCAATCCTTCGCGATGTTGCCGTCCGCGAAGGTCACCCGCGCGCCGCACGTCTGGCATTCGAACGAGCGACCTTGGGGAGCGACCGCGGGTTGATGTCGTTGCTGCGCCACGCCCTGCTGAAAATCGCGCTCACCGGGGGTCGCCTGAGCTTGTTGCTCAATGGCGCGAGTCGCTTTGCAGTAGGAACATCGAAGCGCCCCCACGCTGGGATCGAATGCCATCGAAGGGGCACCACACGCGTGACACGGGTAGGTAGCAGTATCGGACATGCCGGGAGACTACCCCATGTCGATCGATTCAGGTCCTCGAAAGCCGACGGAGTTCGTTTCCGCGCACGGATCAAACTTGATCCGCCCGCCTCAAGGTGCCAACGAAGTTGGCAGTGGGCGGATCTGGCGAGTTCGCGAACAGGTTTTCTCTGAAATCTTCGTAGATCGTAAAAATCCTTTAGTTAAGCATGTTTATGCCTGTTGATTGAGCCTTGAAGGGGCGAGAATTTTTCACGAGACAAGATCTTCGTTCACGTCGCGACGTTGGATCGCCAGGAATAATTCTTGCTGCTTTTTGTCGTCGAGAGCGTCTTCGGGCGTGCCTCGGTCCGATAACCCCGAAAATAATGAGCAAAGCTCGACTGAAGCGTTGATCCTAACTAAGGTTTCGCGCTAGATTGCGCCGACATTTTGTGTCGACCACCGCTCGGTCACGCGAAATCTTAGGAAAGAAGCGGAGAATAGATTCAATGGAAAAAGCCGCCACCACAACTTCACGCAGCTTGAAGCAGCTATCGCTGCTCGGTTGCGCGATGATGCTCGCATTCGGGTGTTCGTCGCGTGAGCTCTCGCCGCTGAACCCCTGCACGATTGCAGGTGTCGCGGAGTCCGTGAAGGTCGACAATATCGAAAAAGTCGACCTGCTCATCATGATGGACAACTCCAACTCGATGGACGTCGAGCAGCGCTCCATTGCGCGCGAGATCCCGAGCCTCATCCGTATTCTTACGACGGGTGACCTCGACGGAGATACCTCTCAGGATTTCCCGCCCGTTACGGACCTCAACGTCGGCATCATCACTTCGGACATGGGCGTCGGCGATAACGCGATCAGCTCCTGCGATGTGCCCGAGGGTGACGACGGTATCCTCCGCTCGAACGGCAACGTGTCGCTCGACGGTTGCCAGGCGAGCTACCCGACGCGCTTCTTTAACTTCCAGCCTGAGCGCGACGGCGACCCGGAGCAGTTCGCGCAGGACGTGAGCTGCGTTGCGGTTCTCGGCACGAATGGCTGTGGTTTCGAGCAGCAGCTTGAGGCGGTTCTGAAGGCCGTGACCCCGAGCAGCTCCTCCATCGCTTTCGGCACGGGTTCGGCCCGCGGCCACGCGGACGCTGACAACGCCGGTTTCATTCGCGAGGATTCGCTCCTCGCGGTCCTGATGGTGACCGACGAAGACGACTGCTCCGCGGCAGATACCGACCTCTACGATATGGGCAGCGCGACGTACCCCGGTTCGCTCAACCTTCGTTGCTGGCAGTACCCGAACGCTGTTTATCCGATCGACCGTTACACCAACGGTCTGCTCGCCACGCGTGCGGATAACGACCTTCTCATCTTCGCCGCCATCACCGGTATTCCCCCCGAAGTCGAGCCGAACGCGGATGAGGTCATCGACTGGGAAGGCATTCTCGCGCACCCGGATATGGTCGAGCGTCAGAACCCTGACGAGCCCCAGCAGCTCGCCCCGAGCTGTTTCGTTCCCGGCGTTGGTGTCGCCTTCCCGGCGCGCCGTATCGTGAGCGTTGCGCGTGACCTGGAAGCGGCCGGCGCCAATACCATCGTTCAGTCGATTTGTAACGAGAGCTACACCGGCGCCATTCAGGCCATCATTGGTAAGATCGCCGACGTTCTCGGCGGCACCTGCCTCCCGCGTGCTCTGACCCGTAAGGGTGACGGCACTGTGAGCTGCTCCGTTGTTGAGACGCTCCCAATGGGCGCGAACTGCGACGCCGTTCCCGGCCGTACCTTCCGCGAGACGAACAGCGACGGCCAGCAGGTCTGCGAAGTGGTCCAGCTCCCGAGCGCCGGTGGCGCCTCGCCCGAAGGTCAGGGTTGGTTCTACGATGACTTCTCGAGCGACACCCTCGATCGCTGCCCGGCCGGCCGCGAACAGCGTATCGCGTTCACCGTTCCGCCCATGACCGGCACCGTCGTTGGTCTTGAGTGTCTCCAGAACGTCTCGAACAACGAAGAAGGCACCGCTGGTGTTGGCACCGGTTGCGCCGGCTCCGACATCTGTGCCCGCCCCTCGCTTGAGACCCGCAGCCTCTTCGGTGAGGACGTTGCGCTCACCTGTGACGGTGCGACGAACACCTGCCAGGTCGCTTGCGGAAGCGATGCAGACTGCGCCGGTGGTTACGCCTGCGCCGAAGTCGCCGAAACGGGCACCGTCACCGGCAACTGCGCCGGCGGCACCTGCTACTGCGTGAACCCGACCTGCGGTCAGTAATCCGCATCAATCGGTCGGAGCGAAAGCTCTGACCGAGACGAAAACGCCTCCGCTTCGCGGGGGCGTTTTTCGTTTGGCGTCGGGCGCTATTTGGAGGGCGCGGTGCTCCCGGTCCAGCGCCAGCAGTGGTCCGGCTCGACTCGATCAGCGGCGACCTGCCACTCGCTGTCGCGATAGAGGAAGCTCCAGGAGGTTGATTCCGTGCTTGAGCATTCAACGACGAAGCGGTCTCCCTCAGAGGGAGAAATGAGCTTCTGGAAGTTCTCCCTCAGCGAGCTGAGAACCTCATCCTTCCCAACTTCGAAGCCCTCGGATCTTAGGACCAATCCTCCCAGCCTATGCTCATAACTCTGAGAGCAATAATGAGAAGCGTGCTCGCTGAAGTGCTTGGTCGCGGGGAGAAGCAAGGGGTTTGAGGGCCGTAGATACTCAGCGCTCATGCTGGAATAGAGTGTGTCTTCGCCGCCCGAGGACCACTCGCGTTCGCTCATGCGCTCTGGCTGAAAGAAGAACGACGATTCGGACTCGAAGAAGAACCCGAACAAGGAGACTTCTGGCTCAGAGCTCCTTGAGCTCATTCCTGCTCTCCACTCTCGCTCGTTTCGATGAAATGCAGCTTCGCCCCGATTCGACTGTTCGACCACGAGTAGGTCTCCGTGCGAAGGTGGTAGAAAACGCGGCCATTCAATCCGGTCGCTGAGAATTGCCCGCTCAAGGGCGTCGACATCTATTTCCGATGCCGAGTCGAAATCAACTTCTTCAGCATTCTCGCCTACCGCTCCTGGACAGAACTTGTGCAGCATCACTCCACGATTGAGCCGGTTCGATGCACGATAGGCGGGTTTTGGGAAGATCAACTGATCGATCTGAAACTCCAATTTCCTCATCTGGCCCCCATGTATGCGCGCTTTCGAATAGTGAGCATCAAGAGCGTGCTCACTGTCAATCCTCACCCCTGTGAGATTCGCCGCAAAACCAACGAAACGGGGTTGACCAAGGCGCGTGCGGGGCTACCGTGCGCTCTTAGAAAACTCCCGCCAGTTTGCGGAGTTTTGGACCAATAAGGACAAGAGACGTGGCGCGATTTATCGACGAGCTGAAGAGAACTCACACGTGCGGCGAACTCCGAGAAGATGATATCGGCAAAGAGGTCATTCTTTTCGGTTGGGTGCATGGACGCCGGAACCTCGGCGGCGTGGTGTTTATCGATCTTCGAGACCGAGAAGGTCTGACCCAGCTTGTTTTTGATCCCACCGATTTTGAAGCTCCGCTCGAGATCGCGAACGAAGTCCGCGGCGAATGGGTCATCGGCGTGCGCGGCAAGGTGCGCGACCGTGGCGCAAAGAGCGATGGAACGAGCCTCCGTAACGACACGATGCCGACCGGCGCAATCGAAGTAATCGTCGAAGAGGCGCATGTCTTTAACTCAGCGAAGACGCCTCCCTTCCCGATCGAAGACGAGCTCGACACTTACGAGGACAAGCGCCTCGAGTATCGCTACCTCGACCTTCGCCGGCCGAAGCTTCAAAAGAACCTGATCACGCGCTCGAAGCTCAACCTCGCGGCGCGGACTTATCTCGCCGGCAAGGGCTTCCTCGAAGTCGAGACGCCTTATCTCGTGAAGTACACGCCGGGTGGCGCGCGGAACTTCCTCGTGCCCTCGCGTCTCTATCCGAGCAACTTCTACGCGCTCGCGGAAAGCCCGCAGCTTTATAAGCAGCTTCTCATGGTCGCCGGGTACGATAAGTACTTCCAGATCGTTCGCTGCTTCCGCGACGAAGACCTGCGTATCGACCGCCAGCCGGAGTTCACGCAGATCGATATCGAAATGTCGTTCATCAACCAGGACGACCTCTTCACGATGCTCGAAGGCCTTGTCTTTAAGCTCTTTAAGGATGGCCTTGGCGTCGACCTTCACGAGCGCTACCCCGATGGTAAGTTCCCGCGTCTTCCCTTCGACGAGTCGATGCGCCGCTTCGGCAACGACAAGCCGGACATGCGTTTCGCGCTGGAGCATGTCGACCTGACCGAGCTGGTCATCGAGCATAAGGGCGGCGGTGTTCCGCTTCTCGCGTCGATCGCGGAGAAGTTCGAAAACGGCACCTACCGCACCGAGCTTCCCGACGAGATCGTCAAAGCGATGCGCATTCCGGCGGAGCATAAGCTCAGCCGAAAGCAGCTCGATGAACTCGAGAAGGCGTGCAAGCAGATGGGCAGCGCGGGCCTCGCGCGTGCGAAGGTCAACGAAGGCGGAGCCTGGACGCAGAGCGCGTTCGCGAAGTCGATCACGGACGACATGCGCAACGCGATCAACGCGGCGTGCGGCGCGGAAGAGGGCGACCTACTTCTCTTCCAGCTTGGCGATGTCGACCGCGTTCACACCGTCATGGCGAACCTCCGCGTTCGTCTCGCGAAGCAGTTCGGTCTGATCCCCTCGGTCGGAACCGAGGACGGTGACTGGAACCTCCTTTGGGTGGTCGACCCGCCTCTCTTCGAGAAGCACGAAAATGGCTGGGCCGCGGCGCACCATGTCTTTACCCGTCCGCACGATGGCGACGTCGAAAAGCTCGGCACGGACCCCGGCATGGTGAAGTGCTACCGCTACGACCTTGTCTTGAACGGCTTTGAGATCGCGGGCGGTTCGATTCGTCTTCACGATCCAGAAGTTCAGAAGAAGGTCTTCGAAGTCATCGGTCTTTCGGAAGAAGAAGGTCGCGACAAGTTCGGCTTCCTTCTCGATGCGCTTCAGCACGGCGCGCCGCCCCATGGCGGTATCGCGTTCGGTATGGACCGCGTGGCCATGCTCGCGTGCGGCACCGAGTCGATCCGTGACGTCATCGCTTTCCCGAAGACGCAGCGTTCGAACGACCTGATGACCGGCGCGCCTGGTCTTGTCGATGAGGAGCAGCTGACGGATCTCAATATCGCGATCGCCGACGCCTCGAAGACCAAGGTCCGCGGCGGCGCGTGAGCGAGACCGTCTCCCAAGCGTTTGAAGGGCGCGCCATCGTCGTCACTGGCGGCGGCGGCGCGCTCGGCCAAGCGGTCGTTCAGCGGCTCTTGCATGGTGGCGCAGGGGTTCACGTTCCCGCGTATTCCGAGAGCGACCGCGAAGCGTTAAGTCGGCTCGATCAAACAAAAGGTTCCCTCCACGTGACGACCGGCGTCGATCTTTCGAAGGAGTCGGCCGTCGTCTCGTTCTACGAGAACGTGGGTACACTCTGGGGATCGATTCATATCGCTGGCGGCTTCGTTTGGGGCCCGATCCGGGATGCTGCGCTTTCCGACTTCGAGCGGATGTTGACGATGAACGTAAAAACGGCTTGGCTCTGCTGTCGTGAAGCGAGCCGCCGGATGACGGTCGGCGGACGAATCGTCAACGTGAGCGCGCGACCCGCGTTGGTGCCGACGCCGAACCTCGCAGCGTACGCGGCGAGCAAGGGTGCGGTTGCCACGCTAACTCAATCACTCGCGGAAGAGCTGCGCGACGATGGGATTTGGGTGAACGCGATTGCTCCATCGATCTTCGATACGCCGATCAATCGAGAGTCGATGCCGGACGCGGACTTTGACGCGTGGCCAAAGCCACACGAGCTTGCCGAGACAATCGCGTTTTTGGCGAGTCCCGAGAATCGGAGCACGCGCGGCGCGATCGTCCCGGTTTACGGGAAGAGCTGACGAAGGGGGCTTCTCGAATCGAGGAGCCTTGTTGTCGTCGTCTCGCGGCGAGCGACTGCCGCGAATCGGTTCGAGCGGGTTACCGGGGCTTCTCTCGTTGAGCGGAGCCTTGTCGTCGATTCGCGGATAGCTTCTACCGGGGTTGAAGGAAGAACCTTGCTTCGAGGTCGTTTCGCGCGACGCAATGCGGATCGCTTTTCAGACGCGCAGAGTCTCGCATCCGTTTGACTCGGCGAAGTGCGAGGCACGACAAATCGGGGGCCGCAGCAAGAAAATGAGCCTGCCTACGCAACTTTGTCCTCCTTTGGACGAGGATGCTTTTGCGTGGAGGATCCGCCGCGTAGGTTTCGGACCCGAATTTTCGAAGCTTGGTTGAACAGCGACGGCGAGAAGATAGTCCCGGCTGCTGCGACGCCGAGCTGCGTCCGAAGGCGATGGCGGGCGGTCTTTGAAAGGAGACCGGAGGTCGGAGGTAGAGATGGGAAAAGTGCGCGCGAATTTTCCGGATGAGACAAAATCGGCGATAAAAGGTCGCTATTATGCCAAAATTTGGTGATTCAGTCCGCTTTGTGCGCCTTTTGTGTGCTCACATTACTGAGCAGTTTTCTCCGCGCCTTTACGACCTACGTCGCAGACCTCTACTTCTTCGGCGGCGGTGGCGGAACCGTGAAGGGTCGAGGCGGCGGCGGGACGTCATCCACGTCTTCGATTTCGAAGTCGTCAAACTCCTCGATCTCCTCGAGTTCCTCGATCTCTTCAAAGTCTTCGATCTCTTCGACCTCCACCGAACCGCCGTCGAATTCTTCAAAGCCTTCGAACGAGTCACCCAGGTCTTCGACAAGCTCTACGGAATCGAGGACGTCGGCCTCGCCAAGGTCCGCGGCAGCGCCCAATGCCGCAGGCGGCGGCGCGCCCCACGGGTTGTCTGCTGCCGGCGAGCTTGGAGATACGCTCGGCGACCAATCGTTTTGGGCAGGCGGCGTTGAAGGCGGCATGCTCCACAAATCGTCTTCGTCATCCTCGACTTCGAGCTCAAGGTCGGAGACTTCTTCCACCGGTGCGCTCGGACTTGGAACGCCCCAAGGGTCGGCTTCGAAGGCGGGTGGCGGCACGACCGAATCGCGCACCGGAACCTCGGAGATGCTCGCTTCCTGCGGACCATCCGAGAGCATGGCATCGATCGGGGATTGCAGTGCCGCGTCGACCGATGGCTTTTCCGGTTCTGCGAGCACACCGAATTCTTCCTCAAGGGAAGCGACCGATTCTGCGTAGGTAAACTCTTCTTCGAAACCGGCGAGCGACGGGGCGTCCGATTTGAGCTTCTGCAGTCCAGGCGTGTCGCTTGGGAAAGAAGTGTTCTCGCCGACCTCGAAAAACTCTTCGCTCTCAGGCTCATCGAGCGGCGTTAGGCCAGCAAGAGATTGCTCTGGTGCGGCCTCTTGAGGGGGGGCTGAAAACGAAGGGGGTGGGGGCAGATCGAGTGGCGCCGATGGCGCTTCGTCCGCGGGCTCTTCCACCGCCGCGAGTTCTTCGACCAGCTCTTCGCGTGCGCTAGCATCGGGCAGCATCAACTCCGCGGTCCCGACTCGCTTCTGCTGTCCGAGTCGCTCGAGCGCCGCGCTCGCCTCGGTGTCGTCAGGGACCAACGCGAGGACCTTTTTCCACGCGTCGACCGCTTCCCACTTGTTGCCGAGGGCGTTCTCCCAGAGATCTGCAAGCTCGCGGAGAAGTCGCTCCTTGCGCTCACTATCGGTCGTGCCGCGCAGATCTTTTTCGAGCGCCATCTGGAGGTCCTGATGGCGACGAGCGTCTTTCAGGCTCGCAAAGAGAAGGTCGCTTGTCTCTGGGTTGCCACGTTCGACGGTGAGGAGTTGAGCGTAGACGTCTGCAGCTTTGCCAGGTTGGTTCAGCGGCCCGCGAAGGAGTGCGCCGCGTCGCCGTAGAAGCTCCGCGCTCACATAGGAGTCGAGGGCGTCGCGGACCAAGCGCTCAAGGTGTTGGTCGAGCTGGGTCAGGTGTCCGAGACGTTCGGCCAACTCGCCGAGCCCGTCCAGAATTTCTGGGGTGACCGCGTGGGTCGAAGCCAGTCGGAGCGCCGTAAACGCAGCTTCTCCATCTTGAATGGTTTCGTCGAGGATCCGAGAAGCACGTGCGAGCATTTCCGCGCTCGCGGCGACGTTATCGTCATCTTCTTCCGCGAGCCGGTGATAAAGCTCCACGAGGTTTCGCGCGGCATCGTTCTTTCCGAGCTCCGGCCGGGCGCTGTCGAGCTCGATCACGCGCGTCTCAACGACTTCACGCAGTTCGGGGCTTCGGAGCGTCAGCGCGACCGCCTGAGCGATATATTGGAATGCCCGGCTGCGATCTTTGAGGCCCTCATCACACAAACGTGTCGCACTGAGGAGTGCTTCGATCCGCTCGTCGTCGGTGGCCGCTTGGGACTTTCGTCTCTCGTAGACGAAGAGCAGCTCGTCGGCGCGTCCCGCCTGTGGCGCAAGCTCTTCCGCCTTGAGCAAAAGCGCGTCGTCATCTGGCTTCAGAGAGCAGGCGCGAAGCACTCGATCGAGTGCCTCACTCGGTTCTCGTGCTTCGGTCTCGAGAAGCTTGGCGTGACGGAGCAAAAGCTCGGTCTTGGCTTCGATATCCGTCTCTTCGCGAATAAGCTTATCGTAAACCTGCGCGAGACGCGGCCACGCGCGGGCCTTGATCGAGAGCGAATCGACCCGCTCGAGGGTCTCTCGATCTTGAAGGTTGATCGCGAACGCGCGCAGTGCTGCTTCGAGTGCGTTGTTCGCATCGGAGAGGGGCCCGGCGTAGAGGTCGCTTGCCTCGTTCCATCTACGCTGTTGGACGCGCGGGTCCGCATCCGACTGCGCGATCGCGACGTAGAGCCCAGCCAGCCGGAGATGAAGATTGTTCGACTCGGCGAGCTCTCGGAGCAGCTCGTCCGCTCGATCGCTGTAGGAGATCAACGGCTCGAGGCGATTCCACGCTCCGTCGAGATCCCCCAACTGGCGCCATGCCAGCTCTGCTGCTTTCAAAGAAAGCTCCAGCCGGCGGTCATAATCCGGCTCGGTCGCGATCAGCCCGTCGGTCGCGTCCAAAAGTTCGCGATGGCGTCCTTCTGCCTCGAGAAGGGATATGAGCCGTTCTCGGGGACGCGTATCGTTTGGGTCTGACGCAATCCAGTGGTTCAGCGAAATAATCGCCCGGGACTTGTCTTCGAGTTCGGTTTCGTAGAGGTCCGAGAGTTTGCGAGCGAGCGGGAGCCGAAGCCCCGGGTCTTCCATAATTTGAAGACGCTTTTCGAGCGCGTCGGCAAGTCCTCGCTTATCCCCGGTCGCGCTGCAGCATTCCGCAAGGAGCGTGAGCGCTTTGAGGTTCTCCGGTTCCGCGGCGAGGACCACCTTACGCAGCTTGCCCGCGGCCTCGGAGTGGCGCTCCAGCGACACGAGCGCGTCGACCTGGCGAAGCGTGAGCGAGACTTTTGCTTCCTGTGCGATCAAAGGCTCGATGCGATCGAGATAGTTCACAAGATCATCGAGCTTCGCGTGCGATTGGGCGTGATCGGCGAGCGCGGAGAGCGCCTCCAGGTCATCGCCCGGTTCGAGCACGCGTTCCCATGCTTCCGCGGCCGCGTCGGGATTCTGAACTTGGGTTGCCAGGGTGCGCGCGATCCGGCGATAGAGCTCCGCCTTTGCACGCGGGTCTTTTGTTTCTTCGTCGGCGCGCTTTCGAAGCAGTACGACCAAGTCGCGGTAGCGTTCGCCCCGGACGTAGACGGAACAGAGCGCGTCGAGAACCGCTCCGTTGTCCGGCTGCAGATCAAGCGCTTGTTGATAGTAATCTGCGGCCCGGTTCAGGTCGCCAAGACGCTCGTCGGCGATCTGTCCGATGCGGCCAACGATCTCCGCCCGGCGTTCCGTGGGAGTGACCTCGACCCGGTACGAAAGCGTATCGAGCAGACGGGCGTATCGCTCCCCTCGGATATCGATTCGCTCCATCCGATCGAGGGCGTTTTCGTTGTCCGGATCTTCATCGAGGAGCCGCGTCGCGGCTGCAAACGCACGGTCGTCATCGCCGAGCCGCGACTCGTACGTCGAGGCGAGAAGTTCGAGCAGCGCGATGCGGTCATCGCGTGTATCCGCGTCGACGATTCGCTCTTCGAGAAGCGGCACCGCTTCCGCCGCACGGTCGGATTGCAGCATGACGTCGCAAAGTTCGTCGCGTGCTGCCCGATCGTCGGGACGGATCTCTCGAACCCGGTCGAGCGCGTGAATCGCAGCTGGGATTCGCCCCAGTTGGTCACGATTGATCTTGGCAATCTTCACCAAGATGGATGCTTTGGTATCGGGCTCCGTGGTGGCCAGCGCGCGCTGCTCGAGGAGATCGACGAGCTCGTCCCAGCGCTGCGCTTCTTCAAGCTTCTTCGCGAGTGCATCACGAGCATCCGATTGCGTGGGATCAATCGCGAGAATCGCGCGATACGCTCCGATGGCGCCTTCGGGATCTTGAAGTTTGGTTTCGCTTAGCGCGGCGACTTCGCGAAGCCGTTCGATTCGAGCTTCCACCGGCGCTCCGGCGGCGCGGCTCGCGAAGAGCATCAAATCTCGTAACGCGCCGTCATCTTTACGTTTTCGGTATTGTGTTTCGAGAAACTGAATCGCCTCAGGATCCGGTGCGATACGAAGAATCTCTTCTGCGCGCGCGATCGCGTCATCGATCTCCCCTTGCGCGACAAGACTGTCGACAATCTCGCGCAGGCGCGGAACTTGTTGGTCCTTTGGCAATGAACCAACCGCGATACTCAGTGCACGAGTCGCCTTCTTATGCTCGCCGCGCGTTCGGTAGAGATCGACGAGTGCTTCTGCTGCCTCGGCGTCGTTGTGTTCCAGGAGTGGCTCGAGGCACGCGATGGCATCATCGGGCTGCCCGGCCTCAAGGTAGGCATAGCCGAGGCGCTTTCGGCGAACGTCGGCTCCCGGGGCGGTGGGAGCCGCCCTCAGATAGCCGACCCACCGAGCGGGTAGAAGATCGTTTCGACCTTGATCCCGCGCGAGCCGTTCCAGCAACTCCATCGCGCCGTCGTGCGCGGGAATGGCGTCGAGCGCGGTTTCGCAGTACGCGATCGCGTGATCGGGAGGAGTGCTCTGCGCGAGCTGGTAGAGGAGGTCCGCTGCCCGGAAGCGTTCCTGTTCGCTCGCGGCTCCTTGTCCTCGCTTCGCAGCCCTTTGCAAGAGAAGCGTCGAGAGTTCGTGCAGCACCGCGAGATCGCCCGGTGCTTGCTCAAGCGCCCGCTCAAGCGCGTCAATTCCACCTGGAACATCGTGCAGCTCGGTAGAGCGCATATGTGCGAGTTCACG
Source organism: Myxococcota bacterium (assembly GCA_020629955.1). GTDB lineage: Bacteria > Myxococcota_A > Polyangia > Polyangiales > Houyiibacteriaceae > JAHDCI01. Next base: position 44,016 of record JAHDCI010000004.1, read on the forward strand.
AAGCAGTGCGACACGTCGATCGCGGGTCGGCTCCGCCTTGATTTCCAGATCGAAGAGCTGCGCGGCCGCTTTGAGATTGCCCTCCCGCCGATAAATTTCTCGCGCGCCGTAGATGGCTGCGACCAACGTACCGTCCGCTTCGAACGCGCGCCGATAGTGGCCGACCGCGCGATCTGGCCGCGACATCGTTGTCTCGTAAAGTTGACCGATTCGATATTCGACGGCGGCGGCACCACCGCGGTCGCCCGCTCTCGCCAGGCTCGCCGATCGCCGCTGGAGAAGCTCGAGAAGACGCATCGTATCGCCGGTCGCCTCGACCGCCGCCAGCAAGCGCTCACTCGCTTGGGTATGACGCGGGTTCCGTTCAAGTGCCCGTTCATACAGGGAAATCGACCGCGCGGAGTCACCGAGATAATGACCGACGAGCTCGGCGGCCTCGAAGAAAGCTTGCGACGAAGCGCGCGGATCCGGGCTTCGATTTGCCCACCCTTCGAGCAGGTTCGCGAGCGAAGCGTAGTCGGATCGCCGCTGATAATGAGCACGAAGCGCTTGAAAAGCTTCATGGTCATTTGGGTTCGCACGCAAGCGGGCGCGTAGATCCTCCGCGGTTCTATCCATTCGGCGATCGGGACGCTACCACGCTTTTGCTCGCTTTTGTCCATTTGCGATCAAAGATTGCCCTTTTCAAAAATGCGCCGCGCTTGGTGATTTACGGATCGAGCGCCGTGAGCGAAGGCCTTGGCGAACTCCCCGCTTTGCTTTACTCCCTTCGCTATGTGGGACCGCGACGCCTTTCAAACTTCCCTACGCACGCCCTCGGTCGATCCGGTCGAACGCTTTGCGAGCCTCTTTGCGGCTGCATCCGCTTTGGAGAGCGAACGCGAAGCAAACCGGGCGGTGCTCTCGACCGCAGACTCAAGTGGGCGTCCTGACGCGCGTTTCGTGTTGTTGAAGCACCTCGATGAGCGCGGGATCTGCATTTTCGGTTCGTACGAGAGCCGGAAAGGACGTTCGATGCGCGAAAATCCGCAAGCGAGCGTGGCGATGCACTGGTGGCCGCTCAACACCCAAGTTCGGGCCTTTGGATCGATTGAGCGCCTCAGCGAAGCGGAGTCGGATTCGTACTTTGAGTCGCGCTCTCGCGGCTCTCGCCTCGGCGCATGGGCTTCCCCTCAATCCCAGCGGATCGACCGGTTCGAATCGCTTGAAGACCGGTTTGCGGAGGCCGGCGCCCGCTTCGAGGGGGCACCCGTCCCCCGACCAGAACATTGGGGGGGATATCGCCTCAACCCGCTCGAGATCGAGTTCTGGTTTAACGAAGACGCACGGATGCACCGCCGGTTCGTCTTCACGCGACCGGATTCCGGCGCCGCCTGGGGACTGCACTTCCTCGCGCCATGAGCTCGTCAAAGACGGTCGCGCTGACAAAGATCACGCTTGCTTATCTCGTCGCTCTGCTCGTCTCCGCGGGTTTGCTTTGGCTTCCAGCCATCGCGGAACTGGATCCGATCTGGCGCGCGTTCATGCTCGACATCGCGGGCACCTTCGTCATCTTCGGTTTCAGTGTTCTGTACCGAAACGCTTCGACGTACGACGCCTATTGGTCCGTCGCTCCGGTCGCGCTTGCGCTCTATTGGTGGATGGATTCCGGCGCGGATCTTTCCGTGAGAGCGCTGCTCGTTCTGCTGATGGTGTGTTGGTGGGGAGGGCGTCTGACGTACAGCTGGGCGCGAGGCTGGACCGGGTTCGGGCACGAAGATTGGCGCTATGTGAACCTACGTGAACAGACCGGACCGGCCTATCCTTTGGTGAACCTTTTCGGCATTCATCTCTTTCCGACGGTTCAGGTGTTTCTCGGTATGTTGCCGGTGCAGCTGGTGCTGAGCGCCGGGGACCCTTCCTTCACGTGGCTCGACGGGCTTGCGCTTGTCGTGACGGCCGGCGCGATTTGGATCGAACAAAAGGCCGACCATGAGCTGCATCTCTTTCGGAAGCGTGACAATCCCTCGCGCGAAGATGTGCTCAATACCGGGCTGTGGGCGCGATCGAGGCATCCCAACTATTTTGGCGAGATGAGCTTCTGGTGGGGCCTCTTTCTATTTGGCCTCGCGGTTCCCACCAGTCTCCTTGAAGAACTCTCGATCGCCGACCTGCAGCTTTGGCGCGGCGTGGGTGCGCTCTCTATCTCGGTGATGTTTGTCTTCATCAGCTTGCCCATGATCGAGAAGCGTCACCGCGAGCGACGTCCGGCGTTTGATCGGCTCGCGGCGAAGAATATGGTCTTTCTAGGATCGGCGCGCCGCCCCGACGCGGACTAGCACCAATCTCCTGCGTGGGTCAGCCCGCCTGTATCTGAAACCAGGTGCTCGCGGCAGCGGCGATCATGGCGACCACGAAACCGAGCACTCCGTGCGCCCAAGCTTGAAATGCCGGTGTGGTATCGAGCGCGCCGACGTTGCGTTGAGAGCTCGCACCCACGAGGGCGCCGAGGAGCACCAGGGAGGGGCTGACCCACAGGCGAAGGGCGAGCGCGCCGGTGAGGACCAACGCGGCGCTCAGCTGGGTGGCGACGCGATGGCGGAGCGAAAGCGAGGAGAGTGCGTTGCGGTCTTCGGCGTACGCGTCAATGCCGACGATCGCGACGCCGCTCAGAACCAACACGCCGATGGCCGCGGACGGCGCGGCGAGAGAATCTCCGGCCCAAATCAGCGGCAGGAAAAGCATGGGACCCGCGCTACCCGCGAAGATCCAAAACGCGATGCGTGAGAAGCGGCTCGTGACGCGGATGCGGCGAAAAGCGTACGCACCCGTGAGCGCCGCAATCGGCGCAGCGCTTAGAAATGCGAGCAGCTCGAGGGTCGCTCTTCCCGGCTCGGTCACGATCTGAGCGCCCGTGATCGCCCCCGCGACGGCGATCGCAATCCCAAGCTCTTGCCGGCGAACCCGGACGATTAGCCAGGCAAGAAGCGCGGGCAGCGCGACCGATTGCAAGAGCGCGAGGTGGCTTTGAGCGTCTTCTCGTTCACCCTGAAAGAGCGGCGCGCCGGGAGGTTCCATCCAGCCGGTCAGTTCCAGCACGCCGAGCATGAGCGAGGTCGCAAAGACGAAGCGTCCGAGTGTCGCGAGGCTTGAGCGAGCTTTGCCATCCGAGGCGACAAGGCTCGTCGAGTTGCTTCCGAGTCGAAGCGCTCCGAGCACGAGCAAGCCGCCGAGGAGTGCGCCGATCATTCAACGCCCGTCGCTTCCGATGCCGTGCTTTCCGAGAAGAGCGCTTCAAGGAATCGAAGTCCGGCGAGGCGCCGCTCGTGGCTGCCGGTGAAATGATCTCCATCGGTTGGTTCGAAATGGTGCGCGATTCCCAGCGTCTCAAGCTGTGCGTGAAAACGTTCTGCTGGCTCGAAAAGGCCGAAGGCATCGTTACGACCGACCGAGATGAAGAGACGCCCATCCAACTCTTCGCGCAACGCGCGCGCCACGTCAGGTTCGTCGATCAGAACGATTGGAGAGTTCATTCGCCACCGATCCCATGCTTCGGTCGGCGTACAGCTCTCGGGATCGAGGGGCCACTCAATCGCGCCGATGCGCGCATCGGGGTCGAAGGAGAGCGCGTAGCTTACGAACTGACCGGCGCCGCCCACGCCCGCCTCAAGCGCTTGCCACGCGCACCAGTTCTCGCGTCCCTCACCGTTTTCGAAAAGCCAGTGCTCCATGTCGAGCGCGTCCGGCGAAGAGGCTGCCGCAGCGTGAAATAGATCGGGTCGCCGGAGCGAAAGTGCGATCGCGTTAAAGCCTCCTGTGGAATGGCCAAGAAGCGCGCGATGGTCGGCATCCGGGTGCGTTCGATACTCGGCGTCGACGAGAGCCACAATATTCTCGAGATGCGTCATCCACGCGCCGCTCGCTGGATGGTCGTAGAAATACGAGGTGCCGAAGAAGGACCGTCCATCCACGCCAACCAGGATCGCGTCCCTCGTTTCGGGGTGAAGGCGCCGGTAAACGTTGTGATCGCCGCCATATCCGGGGAGCAGATAGATGACCGGATATCGAGCCTCAGCTTCGGCATAACCCTCCGGCAGCATGACGCAGATTCTCCGCGCTTCGGGCCTGTCGGAGATCCGTCCTGGCCCTTCGAGTTCGTGAAGAATCTGGCGCTCTCCGGTACATCGCTCGGGGTGCTCGTGAGCCCGGCCAGGAGTGAGCGCTTGCACAAAGGACGGCCCTTCCACAAGGCCTTCCGAGAGCGCGTAAAAACCAGCTTCCCCAACCTCGCCGAGCAGCGCTCCGAGGGCATCGCCTCCAGGAGGAATACTCGCGACCAAGAGCGCGCTTGGCTGCTCGGGAACGCTCAACTCGAAGCGAGTACCTTCTGCTTGTAAGCGAGTCGCGGGTACAACATTCGCGTTCTGAAGTAGATCGGCGAAATGGTGATCTTGGAACGCCCCGGTTTGAAACGCGGTGTGAATCTCTTCTGGGACCCAAGCCCATACGAGCGCCTGCTGCACCTCAGCGCCGGTTAGCGTCACCTGCCATGAAGAGAGGGTCGGGGGCCCTTCGGGTTGAATCGCTCGTGCTCCTCCGCATCCCACAAGGAGCACTAAGACAACAAAAAGAACCCGCAATGACATGAAAGGCTCATACTTCGAGAAGGCAGCACAAGCACCCCAACCGAGCCGTTCCGTCTGACGATTGGCCCGTTGGTTTATTCCGAATGCCACGATTCGAAAGGGAGTCATCAACGGGCTGCTAGACGTCGGTCGCTTCGATGACGACCCCACCGAAACGCGCTTCTTTGGCGATGCATCGGGCGCCGCCGACGACGCAGCGAACCCCGCCAACGATGTGATCCTCCTGGGATTCGAGCACCTCGCCTCGAAAGCGTTTTACACCCAGGCCGCCGCTGAGGCTCATGTTGTGAAAACGCAACTGGCGACCTTCTTCGTCAAAGGCTCCAAGGGCCACACATGCGCGGCAGAGGTAACGCGGGTAGCGAGGGTTCTGTGACACGCTCGCATCACAACGACCGCATCGTTGTTCGGAGTCGCTCGCTTGATTCAATCGACCACCGGAACGATCGGCCGGGTTCGCATGGGGACTGCCTCTTCCATCGGGCTTGGCTCGCTAACCATCGGAGAACGAGTGGCGCGGTTCATGCGCGAAGATCGAATGCGCCGCATTGGCGTCGGCGCCGGGGCTGCCGGTTCGAACGGAATCATCTCGGCGTGGAGCTCCACCTGGCGATCCGAGAGGCTTTCCGACAGCGTGTAGGGCTGGTAGCCCGAAGATTCGAGCAAGAAGATTCGCTGGGCGTCCTCTTCCGTTTGCGGGAACGCGCGGGTTAACGGCGTTGTTCCGTAGATCACGCCTCCACTGCTCACGGTCGCGCCACTTGGCTCGGACGTAATGGTTACCTGAACGAGAGCCTGAATCCGAGGTGCATCCGAGGAGGGCTCTGGCGCGCGCATCGACGACTCTGTTTGGGGGCTTGGCTGCGTCACCGGAATGGCAACGGGTTCCGGCGGCGCGGGGTCACCGCCGATCTGGAGCAAGAGCACCAAGGCGAGCACGGCCAGAACAACGACCCCAAGCCCCATCAGGAGCATTCGCTGATCTTTGCCCTCCTCACGCTCTTCTTTGGGCGCAACGAAATCAAAGTCGGGGTTGTGATCGTAATCGGTCGGAGCGAGCGCCTCTTCGATACGTCGTTCTCGGACCGCCGAGTTCGAAGCGCTGGTCAGCTCGATATCGCCCGAGCCGAGGGTCATCGAGAGCGGGGCGGAGCGAGAGAGATCTCGTGAAGTGACGGGTGTTGCGGGGCCTTGCCGAAGGTCTCGAATCACATCGTCGACGCTCTGGTATCGGTCTTGCGGTTCCTTCTGCATGCACCGCTGGATAACCGCGTCGATCGCCGGATCGACCGGATGGTGTGCCCAGTCCGTTCCTTGAACAGCCTCCATCAGGCTTGGAGGGTTGGCGTGGAGATGCTGCCGAAGCACCTCGATGCGCGTCGTACCGAGGAAGGGCGGCCTTCCTGTCGCGACTGTGAAGAGCAGCACGCCGAGTGAGTAGATATCGGTGCGCGCATCGACCTCGCCGCCCAGGATTTGTTCGGGCGACATATAGCGCGGGGAGCCGAGCATGACGTCGCCTCCGGTCAGATCCCCGTCGAGCGCCGGCGCGAGCGGTTTGGCCTCGTCGTTAAAGAGCTTCACCAATCCGAAGTCGACGACCTTCACTTGGAGCTCGGGCTCGTCCTGTGAGGGAGAGAGTGTGTCGAGCAAGAAGACGTTCGCGGGCTTGAGATCTCGGTGCGCGAGACCGACGGCATGCGCGACGCGGAGGGCCCGGCAGATCTGCGTTCCGATCTCTCGAACCTCCGGAGGCGTAAAGGGCCCTGTGCGTTTGACGGCGGTGTTCAGCGGCAGCCCCTCAAGGAGCTCCATCGCCATAAAGAGTTCACCCGCTTCACTCTCGCCGTAGTCGTGCACGACGACGATATTCGGGTGATGAAGCCGAGCCGAGACCGATGCCTCGAGCATAAAGCGCTTCCGGAATCCGTCGTCCGAGCCGCGCTTATTCTTCAGGACCTTGATCGCCACCGGACGGTCGAGTGTGAGCTGGGTCCCGCGATAGACCCGTCCCATCCCGCCCTCTGCGAGCATCGCGTCGAGGCGATAACGTCCCAAAAGCACCCGAGGAAGCTGTTCTTCTCCTCCCTCAGTGCCCCATGACGGTTTGAGCGATTGCTCGGGCATTACTACTCAAGAGACCGGGAAAATTGGGGTCTGTCAAGCTTTGGCGCGGGATCCGTGCACGGAATTCGAGACGCACTTCGGTTGCCGGGAACCATGAATCCAGACCGATGAAGATTGGCCCTCGCTGTCGCGAAATACGCGCGAAGGATCCATGTTTGGCGTTCTGCAGAGAGTTTTGAGAATATTGCGACTCGTACTTCCATTTAAAGTGCCATATTGTGCTCATTGGACCCGCTGCGCGCGCACTTTCTTACCTAAGTACCGCCACCTCCGGTCTCCTTTCAAAGACCGCCCACCATCGCCACGGACATAGCTCGGCGTCGCGGCGTGTTCGCTGTCGTTGCGGACTCGCTGCCAATCACCAAGCTCCGGAAAAGTTCTGGGTCCGAAACCTACGCGATGGATCCTTCGCGCATCATTCTTATCGTCCGCTGCGCGCTTCAGTTTCGTAAAAAGTTTAGCCCGGGATTCGTCGACGGTTCGGCAATGCGTCCATGGTTCACCTCGGCTCCGCATCCTGAAGGTTTCCAGCGTGTCGGAGCACTCAGTCCCGAAAGGGTCCGCGCAGCGAAAGACTGTGTCTACGTAGGGCAGTGAAAATGGGCGCAGCGAGCCTCCAAGGTACCGCGTCAGGTGAAGGCAAGAGACTCGCGATCCGAAGCACGTCAAAATACGAAGCGGTCAACACCGGCGCCGTAATGCCCCTATCGAAAAACCGACCCCTATCGAAAAACCAGCGGAGGAGAAGGTAGTAACGGAACGGCGCGCAACACGGCCGCTCGCTGCGCAGGCGCATATAGCGCCATGCGTAGAGCCAACTTTTACATCCGTTCTGGTGGACTCCTCACACCGAACGCACGCGTAGATCTACGTTCGATCGGCGCCTCATCCATCAAACGCCGCTCTCGCTCGGAGCGGATGGATGTCCGGTATCAACCCCTCAGAGGGCCTTCTTGAGATCGTCTCTGGCGCCCCGCCGTTGATCCGTTTGTCGCCACCCTGCTAGTACTGAATGAGCTCGCCCTGGAACTGATACGCGAGGCCGAAATAGGGGATCCCTTGGGCGACGTCTTGGCCCGTTCGGTAGCGATGCTGCAAATGCCACTGCAGGACCAAAATCAGCTGACCGCGCTCGATCGTATCGCCCGGATCGTCGAAAAAGCGGAGCGCGGCAAGCAGGCCCAGGCGGTGAATCGCATTGCTCGGACGGGTGTCCGCATCCGGATCCGATTCTGAGGTTCCGATCGCAGTCGTGTGCGTCCAGCGAACGCCGGCAAAGAGAGAGCGTTCGCCGATCGGGATCTGCGCAAGAACATCGAGGTCGTTCGTGAGCGCCCAACCCTCGTCCGGGATGATCATGTCCCAGACCGGCTCGTAGAACGCAGTATCGCCCGCGCGCTGCAGGTTAAAATCGCCACGCAGCGCCCGGAAGAGGTTCTGAACAACGAGCGGGCCGACCTGAATCTGCGCTTTCGCGCCAAGCGTCAAGAGGCTTCCGGTGGTTGCGTAGCCATCGAGTGCCGGGTCGTCCCCACGCTCGTTGATGGTGCTATCGCTATAGTCCGCGCTCAGTCGCGGAAAGGTGGCGAGCTGATTAAACGTACCGAAGAAACCGGAGAACTCGTACTGGGCATAGAGCTTTAGGATGGTGAGCGGCTGGACTTCCGCGCGGATCCCAAGACGCGCCCATGCGGGAGTGACTGCGGCCGTGACGCCAAGTCCGAAGTAGTTCTGAGCGCTGATATCTTCGCGACCGTTGTAGAGACGAAAGCGAAGATTCACCTGCGCAAAGTTCAGCAGCCCAAGCGGATTCACCCGAATCGCGGTCAGGTTGGAGTAGTTGAGCGAGAGGTCGGGCTGCCGGGGTACGTCGGCTCGAGCCGTGGTGGCGACCGAGAGGAGGGCCGCCAGAGCGACGGCGATTCGAACCTTTCTCATTCGTCCTCGTCGATACGCCGAATCCAATCGATATCGTCGCGCCTCGAGGGCGCGACATTGGCTTCTTCGTGCACAAGCGGTACGAGCACGCCATCGATATCGCCGGCCGCAACTTGGCAAGCGTCGATCTCACAAGCTTGAGGCATGCCGTCCGCTCGTAGGCAGGGACGAATGTAATTCAAGACAGCCATGTCATTGTCGAAGTTCGGACATGCTGTGCCGGAGTAGTTGAAGTGATACGTTCTCACGACTCCGCCGGCGTTGTTTAGTTCGTTCAACTCGATGAGGTAGTCCGCGGAGGGGTCCATAAAATCCGCGATCGCGTAGAGCTCAAGTGGGGCACCCCCCAAGCGTTCATTCCGCTGCTCCAAACGTGCGCGGCTCACCTGTGCGACCCCTGCAGGGACGCGTTCATCCCCGAGCCGAACATAGACACGTGTTTCGAACGGCCGACTCTCAGCAAGAAGACCTTCTTCACCAAAGCTCGCGATTGCGAGAGCAGCTTCTCCAAGGCGCTGGGTGTCCGCCGTGATGTCGTCGAAGAAGAGCTCGTGTACGAAGGGTGAAGCGCCGCTTTCACAAACGTCGTCGAGGCGCCATTGATGGTCGCCGGGGCCCGCCTCACCTTCGCTCGGAGGCGCGACAAGGTCGCCGTTGTTCGGACCTTCGATGTCCGCGAAGAAGTTTACGTAGGGATATTCTTCGCTGATGCGGCCCGGCACCAAAGGGGCGTTGGAGTTCTGAATGTTGAACTCAACATCCGCGATCGCCGGCTCAAGACGAATTGCGAAGACCGGTCGTGATCGAGTGTCTCCACCCTGTGGAACCATCAACGTGGCGTGAAAATTATGGCCGGAGTTTTGATGCCCAGTGAACTGCCGGACACCGAACGCCAAATCGCAGCCTGGGTCCGCAGCGATATCTCCGGGGTTGGTGATCGACGTGCACGAACTGAGAAGCGTGACCAGAATCGCAAGAAGGGTTGCTGAACGTTGCACTAGAATTCACCTCGTACGCTGGCAGAGCAGCCGGCTGGACCACATCCAAAGGAGACGTTCGGCGCGCCGCCATCTTCGCTCATGTTCTTGCGGAGGGTAAAGAGCATGATGAGCCCCGTGACGGTGGTGATGCCACCTGCGACGAAGAGAACGTCCGAGGCGATCGCTCGTCGGCGTCTTTCTCTGGCTCGGTCATCGGCTGGAAAGTCGGAAGCGCACCGCAGGCCCGATCCCTCAGGTGCTGACCCGGCGGAGCAGTTCTCTTCGATGACGCTCTGTGACTCAAGCGCCAAGATCCCCGCGGCGCCGGCGCCAACGAGCATGCCTGCACCGAGACCCATCACCGCCCATCCCGCGGGGTGGACCCGATTTTCCGCCTCGTAGGCCCGCTGCCGTTGCTCTTCCGCGAGGCGAGCCTGTTCCTCCGCGCGAAGGCGCTCGGCCTCTCGTTCTGCGGCGAGCTGTCGCTCTCTCTCTTCAGCTTCCTCACGCTCTCGCGCCTCTTCTTCGTCGAGCTCTTCCAGTGTTGTGCGCATCGCCTCGTAGCGATGTTGCAGTCGCTCCGCGTCGTCGATCTCAGGGTTCGTCTCAAGATAGCGCCCGAGGACATTCACGGCGGCGCGAAGGTTTCCCGCGTCCCGGTACGCGAGATACGCGTTAAAGAGCATCGAGGGACGCTGGGAGAGCTCGTATGCGCCGAGCCATTCGCGTGCCGCCTCGTTGTAGCGACCCGAGTCGTAGAGGGCGCGGCCGACTTGGTATTGGGCCTGCGCTCGCTCGTCGTTGAGGTCATTGGTTCGGATCTGCCGAGGGTCGTAATCCTCGTCGCTCTCTTCCGGCGCCGCTTCTTCTGAAGAAACGGATTCGCCAGTACTTTCAGTCGTCGAGGCCGTTTCTTCGCCGTTTTGTTGAGCAAGCGCAGTCGCTTGGGAGAGCGCGAGCAAGATTGTGCACGCCAAGATATATCGCATCCGAGGAGTGTAGCCTTGTCCTCACGATTTCATCAATTGCGCGACGCGTTCCCGCTCAGAGACTCTCTCGCCTTTTGACACGTTTGGTGAACGGCTTTCGCGGAAAACCGCTTTGGATACCGTTTCACGCGCGCTCATTTTCCGCTTCTTGGTCAATTTCATCGCGCCGAAAAAAAATCGCGAGCCTGCGCGCGTGTGCGTGTTTATTCGCAGTAGATTTCAGCGGCTTCCCGAGCTTCCGTCTGGCGGCGTTCGAGCTCTTCGGCAGAGAAGGCTGCCGTCCGGGCGAAGTGCCCGCCGGGGGTACGTGCCTGATAGAAAGGTTGAAGGTCCTCTGAAAAGAGCCAGAGCTCCTCATCCGATTCCAGCAGTTCGCAGTTTCGCGCTCGGACATGGGCAACGATCTCCGGGATCGCGCGTGCGGTCCATCGATGCGTATCGTGCAGAAGAACAATTCCGCCGGGTCGGTCCGTGTGCTCTCGGAAGCGAAGCGATTCCTGAAACGCGCTGACGACCTCGTCCGCGCTTCGCGCGCTCGCGTCCCGTCCGGTCATATTCCACATGAACTGGGTGTAGCCGTGCTGATGAAGGAGCCGATCGGTGCGGGCGTTGCGGTGACCGAAGGGAGGGCGGAAGAGATGCGGCCGATCGCCGAGGACCTCTTCGAACACCTCTTCGGAACGGCGGAGCTGCTCGCGGATCGAGTCGTCATCAATTCGCGTGAAAGATGAGTGATCGTAGCTGTGCATGCCAAGGGTATGACCTTCTTCCGCGATACGCTTTACGAGCGCGGCTTTGCGACGACGATTCGCGGTGAAGGGATCGAACTGGCGAGCGACGACGAAGAAGGTCGCGTGCACGCCCGCGTCTCGGAGATGGCGCAAAACGGCCGGAGTGGTCTGGAGGTTGGGCCCGTCGTCAAACGTGAGGTGGAGGACTCGGTTGCGGTGCATCCCGCGTGAGACTCGGCCGTTTGTCATTCCGCTGGCGAGCGGGTCGCGAACTTCCTCATCCGTTTCCGGCTCGGACGATTCTTCGGTGATCGTCTCGGCGGCATACTCTTGGTCCGTTCGTGGGTCGGAAGCGCGCACGGGACCGCGGATTCCCGAGACCAAAAGCATGAGAGCGGTGAGCGCGATCATCTGCAAGCTGCGGGATTGGAAGATTCGCGTGGAAAGCAAGTCGTTCATGCCGGCTCTCCTGAGCACGAAGCGGACCAGCTCGCGCGCTTCTGGGAATAGTGAACCGTTTGCGCCTTGTTTTACGTCACATTCCTCGCTGTCCGTGGATCTGGCGAGGGTGCGAGCCGTTCGCTTTTGACGCTCCGATTCCACACGGCTGTGTCTGTGTGGACATACGCGGGTCGCTCGTGAAACGCTTCCATATCGCATGAAGCTTCGACAGCTCAGGGCGGAGCTACTCCGCGACCTTCAAGAATATGAAGACGCCGCGGCGGGCGAAAAGATGCGGACCTATATCAAATCCGAACTGCCGTGCCTGGGGGTCAAACGGCCGCAGATCCGCGCTATCTCAAAACGCTTCGTGAAGGATCGCGGGCTCGATCAAGAGACGATATCGACGCTCGCAGGCGAGGTCTTTCGGACGCCGCAGTTTCGCGATGAACGGCACGCTGCCATCGATCTACTCGCCCCCTTTCGCAAAACGATGCCCTCCGATGTTTTTCCTCTACTCGAAGAGATGATCGTGCTGGGTGCATGGTGGGACCTGGTCGATGAACTTGCGATCCACCACGTTGGACCTTTGCTCGAACGGCACCCTGAGGTGCTTACCCCGGCTCTCGAAAGATGGGCGGATGACGAGAACATTTGGAAACGTCGAACCGCGATCTTGGCGCAGCTGCAACGAAAACGTGGCTACGACCCCGCGCTTCAGATCCGTCTGATGGCGCCAAGCGTGGAGCGAAAGGAATTCTGGTTACGAAAGGCGATCGGCTGGGCGCTTCGTCAGCGATCTCGTAAAGATCCGGAGTGGGTGCGTTCGGTGATCGACTCCGAGCTGGGCGCGCGGATGTCGAAGCTCTCCCGGAAGGAAGCCGTCAAGTACCTCTCCGAGTAGCTCGATCGTGTCTTTGCTTCGTGAAGATCGTGTCCCGGCACCCACGATGCAAACGGACGAGTTTCGAATATGTTGAATAATATCAAATGCTTGATTGATGTTACATGACTCGGAACCGTTCTTGCTCATTGAGTGGGCATGCAACGCTCTCTCGCCTCTTTTGCCCTCAGCGCCTTGGGAATTTTGCTCGCGATCGCTTGGTCGCTTGGGTTTACCCAAAGTGATGCCCGCGCTCTCGATGTGAGCCTCCGGATTTCGCCGAAGCGCACTCCGAAACTGGAGTCTATTGTGGACGCCGGCGCGAAGTCTGGCGGTGATCCTAGCGCGTCTCTCGGCTTCGATACGGGCGCGATCTCGCCACGTCCCCTGGAGCTCGCAGTGCCGACATCGGCTTTCGCAGGTCGCTCTAGTGCGGATGCAGCAGAGAGCGCTTGGCGTGGCGGTCGAAGGCGCGCTGCGGACCGTTTCGAGGTGCCCGATTTTGAGGAGATGACCCTCTCGGATGCGCGCCGTCTCGCGCGTCGACAGGGGATTCGTTTGCGTGCCTCCGACGAAGAAGGCCCGCTTCCGCGTCGCGGTCACGCCGGGCTGCGTGAGTACGTGATCGGGCAATCCGTAGAGGCGGGACGCGCGGTCGCGGGCAATACGATTGTGCGGCTCGAGGTGGAGCTGACCGACTGGGAATCGCTCAATGGATATTGAGGCGCTGATCGTCCCTTTTTTGCTCGCGGGACTGATTCTCGCCCCCCTCGAACATCTCCATCACGACCGGCCTCGGATCACTCGAGAGGTTGCGCGGACGGACCTCTCCTTTGCGTTGATTGGAGGACTGCTCGTGCAGCTCGGGATGTGGCTCATCATCGGCTCCGGGCTCACCGCGCTCTATCGCCTTGCCCGCCCGCTTCATGCGCAGCTTCCGTGGTTTCGAGCCGATGGCTTCTTTCACGAAACGCTGATGATCTTCGCGGGGCTCATGATCTTCGAAGGGATGGGCTACGCGTATCACCGTCTCGCGCATGCATCTTCCTGGCTCTACCGATTTCACGCGGTGCATCACTCCTCCCGCTCGCTCGGTTGGCTAGCGTCATTCCGCCAGCATCCGGTCGAGACTCTGCTGATGACGGCGACCCAGAATATCCCGCTCGTGCTCCTCGGCCTTCCGATCGGAACGCACACAGCGCTTCTCCTCTTCTTGAAGCTCAATACTGCGTTTGTGCATTCGAATATTCGGCTGCCTCGAGGACGCTGGGAGCGCGTGATTGCGAGTCCCCGCTTTCACCACGCGCATCATGACGCGCGGGGGAATGACACGAACTTCGCATCTCTTTTTCCCTGGATCGATTTGGCGTTCGGAACCTACTCCGATCGAAGCGCGACCCAGCTTGGCGACGGGTCCGCGCCGGCGAGTGGCTTTCTTCGCCTCATGCTCTTTCCAGTTACTGGCGTTCGTCGCGCGCGTAGAGGAGTAGACCCACGCGGAACTGGATGATGCTCGCGATCCCGAAACTGCTCGAACGGTCGACGCCGTCTGCCTCGGAAGTGTAGGGGGAAGTCGAAAAGAGCCTCACTCCGAGTGAGCTGATCAACGAAACGCGATTGCTGAGCTCCGAAGCGACCCCGATTCGAAGGTCGATGGCTGCGCCGACCGCGACCGGAAAGAAGACATCGGAGAGCATCACGGCGCCAATTTCACCCTCGATGAAAGGGTGCGTTTGGTAGGCACTAAGCCATGCTTTTCGAATGTTGAAGCCGAGCTCGACGGTGGTCGTGATCTCGTGAACGCTATTTCCGTCGAGAAAGTCCACGGAGAGCGCACCTCCGATCGCGATACCGCTAGGGTAGTGCAGTCGAAGCGCGCCAGCGAGACCGAGCCCTCCGCCGAGCACGCAGTCTGCGCCGGTCGGGCAAATCGTCCCTGGTGAAATGGGAAAGCGGACATCGAACGCGATTTCCCCTGCCAAGGAAGGCGGTAGATCATCCGGCGCCGGAGGAAGCTGAAACTGTGCGCTCGCCACGTTCGCGAAGAAGAGCGTTCCAATCGCGAGCAGGCGAAGTCGCTTCAGTGATGGCTGCGTTTTCATGGGAGCGCGAGAGTGACCGTGGGCTTCGGAAAATAGAGGGTTCGTGTGTCGCTGAGGCGGATGTCGGGGGCCCGCGGGCTGTGCTTGCTGGCCGTCCAAGTGTGCGGACATGTTGACACTCCGCGTTTCCTCCTCCAAGAGTCGGCTATCGGGTTCATTGGTGACCCGATAAGCGGCGTGAATCACGTCCGTAGCGTTGTAGTTTCAATGGACCACCAGTTAGGTCGTAACATAGCGCAGGAGTGGATGGATGGAGATCTTCTTTAACAAGCGTGCCATGCGACAGCTTCGACTTTCAGCTTCCGATGCCGCCGATGATGGTGACACCGAGACGCTGCGGGAGGACCTCATCGAGGTGTTCTCAGGCAAAGATTTGGAAGAGCTTGAGCATCATCTTGAGACGGGCGATCTCTATGAGTTCGTTTCGCAGATGCTCGATGCTTGGGACGGCCAGGACGTCGACGAACTCTTCGAGCTTCTCGAAGAGGAGCTTCTTAGCTGCGACGTCGAACTACGGTTTGCAGGCGAAGAGGAAGTCAGCGGCGGGGACGAAGACGAAGACGGCGATCTTGAAGATGACGATCTCGTGGGCTTTGACGACGACGACGAGGAAGACGAAGACGAGTAAACTCGCTCCTCCCGGCCTCGCCAGCTTTTGCGAGGATTTGCGTTGTTGCGTCACCTTCTCTGTGGAGGCGAGGTGCGAAAACCGCGGAATCTGGGGCCCGATTGAAAGAAGCGTGCTTCCTACGTGACTTTTTTGGGGGAGTCGCGTTACTCTCGCCCGGACATGGCGGCTAAAAAATCCCCAACGAAGTCCCGAAAAACGACGAAGCGCTCGGCAACGAAGAGCGGCGGGGCGAAGAAACCCGCTGCGAAGAAAGCGACGAAGAAGGCACCTGCAAAAGCGGCCTCTTCGGACAAGAGCCTTCGAGGTGCTGCTGCGGCTGCAGCAGAGATCTTGGGCGCCGAAGATTCGGCAGCGGTGGTCTCTGAGCTTGCGGCGGAGCTTCTCGATTCTCGCAAGACCAACGCGACTCGCGCAGCGCGCATTCTGCACGAACTTGTCGAAGAACATGCCGATTTGCTGACCGGACACGTCGATAAGTTCGCGGCCGGCATGACGGCGAAGCATCCCCGCGTGACGAAAACCGCTGCAGACGCGCTTCCGGCGATCGCAAAGATCCAACCCGCGCGCGTCGCAAAGCATCTCGACACGCTGAAAGCATCGTTCGACGAGACAACGCAAGAAGGCAAGGACGGCTTGGTCCGTACCTTTGCAAACCTGTGCACCGCATCGGTTGCCTATCAAAAGCGACTTGAACCCGTCTTGGTGAAGGCCCTCGAAGGGTGCGATGGGAAAACCCTGCGCCGTTGGTCGGAGATCGTTCTCCCAGCACTCAAGGGCGAGCCTCACGCCAACGCGAAAGAAGTGGTCGAGGCTCGCCTCGATAAAATCCCGCGGTCGATCGCCCAGGATATCGCGAGTTCGCTCAATATTCGGCTCCGCGTTCGCTACCGATAACTTCGCGACGAGCGAGACAAAAGAGAGGCGCAGCCGGAGACGGCTCCGCCTTTTTTCATTCCGAGCGGTTCGGACTTTCCTGCGCTTCGTTCTCCATGAGCACGATCGCGCCATAGGCGGCACCGACGATCAGCGCCGTCAGGAGTACCAAAATCAACGGGACCCAGGGCATCATCGCCTTCTCACGAGGCGCCGCATCGCGATAGTAGCGGCCGCGGGTTCGCTCACGGATTTTGCGCTGCACGCCGGGCAGAAGATCGGGGATGGGGACGTCGATCTCCGGAAGCCGGTCTTCGTTAAACGCGACGATCTCATCGAGAGATTCTCGATCTTCGCGAAGCGACTGGGCTGCGCCGACCACTTCCTTCAGCTCGTCGTATTCGGCGCGGAGAACCACATCGGATTCGAGGAGCGCGTCGAACTGCGCTTGCTGTTCCTCATCGAGCATGCCGTCGATTGCATCGACGAAAAGATCACGGGCTTCGTCTGCGGTCATGACGAGCCCCCTTCCTGAAGCGCCTTCACGCGCTCGACCAAGATCGCGCGCGCCCGATGCAGGCGGCTTTTGATCGTTCCCAGGTTTAAGCCCGTCCGCTCCTGGATCTCTTCGTAGGTGTGGTGTTCGATATCGCGCAACACGATCAATTCTCGCTGCTCATCGCGGAGCTCCGCAAGCGCCAGGCGAACGAGCTCCTCTAGCTCTCTACCTTGTGTCAGTTCATCGGGGCGCGGCAAGCGGGAGCTCGTCGACATGGATGCGCTCGCGACCTGATTCGCGTCCGCGATCTCATCAAACTCTCGCTTCTTTCCCCGCGCGCGGCGCTGCAAGAACTTGATTCGGTTCTTACAATGGTTGGTCGCAACGCGGTACATCCAGGTGCTGAGCTTCGATTCCTCGCGGAAACGAGGGATTGCTTTGAAGACGGTTACAAAGACTTCTTGGGCAAGGTCTTCGGCTTCTCCCGCGTCACCGAGCATTCGATAGGTCAGCCGGTAGATCCGGCTTTGGTACATTCGCACCAGTTCGTTAAAGGCCGCTTCGTCTTGTCGCTTCAGGCGCGCGACAAGACGCTTCTCCTCCTCATCGGTCATCAGACCGTGCTCCGGCATCTGCCAACGAGGGTCGCGCTCTGGGGTGGCCACAAAGGGCCGACAACCTAGGCGCAAAAAGGTTCCTCATCGGTCGAAATAGTAGGAGGGGTGCTCGACAACTTGCAAGGAAGTTTGTCTGCCCGACTTCGTATCAGTCCCCCAAAAATGCGCGCCCCCACCAAGATAGAGGCGGAGGCGCGCGGAAAAGAGCTTCTCGCTGGAGGGTGGACGAGCCTGCTCCTATCGGTCTCTATCGCTCGACGACGACGCTTCCTGCCAACTCGCCTCCAGCGGAAAGATCAGCATCCCACTGGATCAGCAGGCTGTCTTCGGTTGGTCCCTCGAGGATGTCGACGTGCAGGTCGTTATAGCCGTCTTCGAAGGGGAACGTCTGACCGTCGTCTTCGCTCGCACAGAGAATCATCGAAGCGGGTAGGTAGTCGTATTCGCTGTAGTCGTCGTAGTTGTCGTCGTTGACGTCAAAGCTCTGTCCGGGCTCGAGTTCGTCAAAGCCGCGATGGATCCACAGTCCCTGCATCGTGGTGCCATCTTCGCTCTCGGAGCGAAGTTCGATGTAGAGAGCACCGTAGTCGGAGTAGGCGTCCCAGCCGTAGGATTCTTCCCCAATCTCGTATCCGGCGATCGTTCCGGAACCGCGAGCTTCGGAGAGTGAGAGCCCCGACTCTTGACCACCAAAGGCTTCCATGGCCGGGGGGGACAGCGGTTCCCGCTCCCATTCGGCCTCCGTACCTTGGAGACAGCCGCTCAGGGACAGCATGATCGCCATCGCGCCAGAGAGAGTTATCCATTGCGTCGGGTGTTTGATCGTCTTCTTCATTTCGCAGTTCTCCTCATGCTCGACATCCGTGTCTCGCTCTCGTGAGTCGCTGGCACCGGACGCGATTTCCAACGCGAGAAAAGAAAAACCCATCCACCGAATCGCTGGACACGAATTGGAAGAGCGCCCTCGTCATCGAAGGCGCTCTTCAGGCTTGGAAAATGAGAATGGAAAATGAGCCTCGCTTACTGTCGCGAGATAACGACGCTTCCGCTGCACTCCTCGGAGCCGGTGCTGACGAAGTCGTCGGTTGGCAAGGTTGCCTCCCAATCGAGCCGGAGCGTATCGTCCGTTGGACCTTCTTCGACTTCGACATGAAGTTCATCGGGCGTTGTTTCGTAGTCGAGGAAGCCGTGGTTCTCCCCGCTGCACCCGAGGAGATCGACTTCGCGATCCGGATCGCTTCCGTTTGAATCGAACGAATCCCCAGGCTCGAGGTCGGCGACGCCAACGTGCAAGGTGAGGCCTTGCATCGTTACACCTTCGTCCGATTGCGTGCGGATCTCGATATAGGTTTGCTCGCCGTAGTACGGATCGTCGAAGGTGGTCGCTTCCCATACGACATGTTCTCCGAGCGCCTGTACGCCGCCGATTTCTCCATTTGCGACGGGCGCGGACGCGCCGAGCGCATTGGTCCCCGGCGTTGCTCGCACGGGGGTCTCTGGCTCGAGGTCATCCCACGGGTCGAAGCCCGCGCAGCCGGAGAACCCGGCGAGCGCGAGAGCGGAAACGAGCGTGAGCGATGTGGTCTTGGTCGAGATTGTGGTTTTGGTCATTCGAACCTCCATATCTTTTCAATCTCCTGAGCCGGCCGCATTTATGATCGCGTTTGAAAAAAAGCATCACGACAAAAGAAAAACGCCCCCTTTCGGAGGCGCTTCCTTTGTTGGATGGTTGTTCAGAATCGGGAATAGAGGTTCCCAGACTCAACGAGCGGTGATTCGGGAAGGACGCTCGTGAACGTTTTGGTCTACTGACGCGCGATGACGACGCTGCCCGTGCACTCTTCGCTGCCGATGCTCACGAAGTCATCGGTCGGAAGGGTCGCTTGCCATTGGATGAGTAGGGTGTCCTCGGTCGGGCCTTCCTCGACCTGAACATGAAGTTCGTCCGGACGCACGTCGTAGGGAAGGAAGCCGTGATCATCTCCGCTGCAGCCAAGGAGATCGACCTCGGCATCCGGGTCGTAGCTGCTGGAGGACTCAAACTCATCGCCAGGCTCGAGGTCGGCGACGCCCACGTGAAGGGTCAGACCCTGCATCGTGACACCCTCATCGGATTCCGTGCGCAGCTCGATATACGTCTGCGAGCCGTAGTAGCTATCGGTAAAGCTTGAGGCCTCCCACACGACGTGCTCGCCGAGCGCCTGGACCCCGCCAATCTCGCCGGTCGAAGAGGGGCTGGATGCTTCGAGAGCGTTTGTTCCGGGCGCGACCGAAGGCGCGGGGGGCGCGGGCTCCCATGGCTCCGGCGCGACGCGACGATCTTCCGGTTCCGGGTTGTTCCACGGATCGAAGTCACCACAGC
The DNA here is from genome assembly GCA_020629955.1 of Myxococcota bacterium. GTDB lineage: Bacteria > Myxococcota_A > Polyangia > Polyangiales > Houyiibacteriaceae > JAHDCI01. Next base: position 63,814 of record JAHDCI010000004.1, read on the forward strand.
CGGTGAATCCAGAAAGAGCGAGGGCGGAGAGGAGCGTCAGTGCGAGTCGTTTCTTCATGGCCCGCAACTAGAGCACAGCCCGTGCCAGATTGTCATTGAACAAAATCATTGATGAATTTGAGTTTTCATGAAGGTTCTCCGCGTTGCAGTGTGAACGCCGAATGACACCCCGTGCGTGAATGGCACGCCCTCATCTTGCCCGGCACACCCTCATCTTGCCCGGCACACCTTGCTGGTCGGTTCAGTTCTGCCGGAATTTGGCGTTCCTTCGAGCGCCCCCGATATCCTTTCCTTCTTATGGGAGTTTCCTCCTCAAAAACGCCGAATTCTCAGCGAGTTATCGCAGGCCCGGGGCTGGCTCGGTCCCCTCTCCGCGTCGCGAAAAGGCGCTCGCCCCGGCAATCGCTTGCCCCCGGGGTCGAGATCGCGATTTTGGACCGTGCGACGCGCCTCTCCGAAGGCGAGGTCCGCCCGGCCGGCGACGACGAAGCCTATTTCGGGAGCACGATGCTGACCATTGAGCTCCGCACGCTGAAGCGCCTTGTGCGGATCAAAGATGAAACCGAGTTGCTCGCTCTGCTCGAAGGTTCGGTCCGCCTCCGAATTTTGGCGATGCGTGCCGCGCGCGAAGAGGCGATCCAGCGGGTCGGTCATCGACGTATCGGAACGGCGGATGTCGAGACTTCCCTGTCGATTCATCGGGAAGCGCTATGCATCGACGTCGACATTGAGATCCCTCTTGTGCATGATGTCGCGAAGCATGGCTGAGCGGGACGAAAACGTAATCTACGTTCGCTTCGGCGACGAAGGTGGGGTTGTTGCGCCGCCCCCCATCAGCGCGCCTGAGCTGCCGCCCGTTCCACAAGGTGAGGTTGGGGATTCCGATCCTCTGAGCAACCTTTATTCGACCGCCGAGGTCTCAAAGCTCTTCGAGATCAGTGAAAGCAAACTGCGCTATTGGGCGCGAAGTGAGCTGCTTTCTCCCTCCGCGACGCGCGGCCGCCGCCGCTACTACACCTTTCAAGACCTCGTTGGTGTGCGCGCCGCTCGGGATCTCCTCGACGCCGGAATTTCAGCGCGTGAGGTTCGGCGAAGCGTCGATGCGATCCGAAAAACCCTTCCGAAGGTTGCGCGTCCGCTCTCGGAACTGCGCGTGGTCGCCGAAGGGCGCGCGGTGTTGGTGCGAGATGAGGACCGAACCTTTAACCCAGCGACGGGACAGTTTGTTCTCGACTTCGAAGTCCGCGAAATCCGCGAAACGGTGGTTCGCGAGCTTCAGATTCCGGACCATAAAAAGAACCGTCGCGCTGCGATTCAGCTCTATCTCGAAGGTTGCCGCCTCGATGAAGATGGTGCGACCGATGAAGAAGCGGAGCGCTGTTATCGGGAGGCTCTCGAGCTCGACCCGAAGCTTGCGTCGGCGATGACCAATCTTGGAAACCTTCTTCACCGGCGCGGAGACCTGGTCGAAGCCGAAGCACTCTATCGGCAAGCCCTCGAACTCGATCCGGCGCAGCCAGAAGGGTTTTATAACCTCGGCTACCTCTATGCAGAGCAGGGCGAGTTTCAGGATGCGTGCCGTCACTTTCGGGCTTGTTTGAAGATCGACGACGGTTTTGCGGATGCTCATTTTCATCTCGCCTCCGCGCTTGAAGAGCGGGGTCGCGTTCGGTTAGCCGCGAAGCATTGGCGTGCGTTTTTGCGACTGAATCCGATGAGCGAGTGGGCGAGCTTGGCGCGGCAGCGGCTCGCGCACGATGCCTCAGGATCGAGCGAGCGGCAGAACGGGTAGGGATGAAAGGTGGGGCGGCTATCGGAAAAGGGGATCTTTTGGAGATCCTCAGGTATCGTGTTTGATGGTGGTTGTTTCCAATAGCGATATGCGCGCAGGGTGCACGCGATGAGCCGAAGTGCGCGCTCACCGAATCGCTTTCAGCGGATCGGTCGCTATTTCCTCATGGACCGAATTGCGTTCGGCGGTATGGCCGAGGTTTTTCGAGGATTCTCCTTCGACGATGAAGGCCATCGCACCCAGGTCGCCATCAAGCAGCTCCTGCCGCATTACGTCGAAGACGAGCAATTCGTGACCATGCTCGTGGACGAGTACCGTCTTGTTTCGCGGATGCGTCATCCCCACGTCGCGCGCGTTTACGATCTCGTTCGCATCCGTGAGGAGATCCTGATCGCCATGGAATACGTCGATGGGAAAGACCTTGGCGCGACCGTGGAGAAAGCCGTCAGAGATCGGATCCCGATCGACTACGCGCAAATGGCCTATGTCATGGCGTGCGCGCTGGATGGTCTGCACCATGCGCACGAGATGGTGGATGAGCGCGGCGCGAACCTCGACGTGGTGCATCGAGACTTTAGCCCTTCCAACGTGCTTGTCTCCTACGACGGCACCGTGAAGATGATCGACTTTGGGATCGCCAAGTCCCGCAGAAATCGGATTCAAACGAAGGCGGGAATCATCAAGGGCAAGGTGAAGTACATGTCACCGGAGCAGGCCTTTGGTCACAAACTCGATCACCGGAGTGACGTCTTTAGCGCGGGCTCTGTGCTCTACGAACTGGCGACCGGGGTGCCGCCGTTCCGCGCGAAAAGCGAAGTGGACTTGATCTTTGAGGTTCGCCGCGCTGACCCGCCGTCTCCAAAGCAGGTCTGTCCGGACCTCCCAGAAGAGCTTGCCCGGATTATTGAGCGCTCGATGGCCCGTGCGCGCTCTGCCCGTTACCAAACCTCGAAAGAATTTCGAGATGCCTTGGTGCGGTTTCTAAAGGCGTACGCACCGAACTATCGCCGGACCAATTTGGCGCGCCTGATGAAGCAGGTCTGGGCGAGTGAGATCGAAGCCGACCTTCGCAAGCTTGAGGATTTCGTGATCGAGCTTCCAAGCGACTTCGGCGACATCGGTGAGAACTTGCTCGCGGAATCGGAGGACGACATGCCCGCGGAAGACACGCAGCGAGCGCGTCCTCCCGCGTCTCGGCCGGCGCTCTCGTTTGAAGACGATACGGTGCCTCAATCCAAGCAACGCCGAATCACACGCGAACTTCAGCCGCACGCGCCGCTCGGCATGATCGAAGCGAAAACCGAGGTCACCCCGGATTCGATTCCGCCCTCACCGGATGAGTCTGGCTCTTAGTGCGTGATTCAACTCGCTAGTCGTTCGCCCTTCGAAGCTCGCCTCGGGGCCCCCGACGAAAGATCTTCCCTTCCATCGATTTGATCCCCGCACTCGCGGGATTTGCCACGAAGATCCTGATGAGTGTGAGGGCTTCTGCGAGGGGGCGGCTCCCGCTGACAGGCTCCCCTCGTTAAAAAACGTCCCCCGAAGCGTGAATCTCGGCCCCCAATTTGGTTATGCTCGTCCGGTGAGTATTTCGCTTTTTCGACGCTTTCTCTTTTCCGCGCTCCTATGCGCTTCTTTCCTCGCCGGCTGCGGCGGCGATGACGATGGCTGCATGGGGGATGAATGCATGCAGCCAGAGCACTGCAGCAACGGTGTTCAAGATGAAGACGAGACCGATCTGGACTGCGGCGGCGGCTGCGGGGCATCGTGCGAAGCCCGGCAGTTCTGCAGCGATTCGGACGATTGCGCGACTGGCGTTTGCCACGAGACAGCTCTCTTCTGTGTCGCGATGCATTGCGCCAGCGGAAGCGCCGATGGCGATGAGTCGGATGTGGACTGCGGCGGAAGCTGCCTTGGTTGCGATGCGGGGCTTGCATGCGACGGCCCAGACGATTGTCTGAATGGAGTCTGCGGCGTGAACGGTCTCTGCTTGCCCGTGACCTGCACGGACGGCTCTCAAAACGAAGACGAGACCGATCTGGATTGCGGCGGCGAGACCTGCGACCCCTGCTTCCCGGAGCAGATGTGCAACACCGCCGATGACTGCATTGAATCGGTTTGCGATGATGGAATCTGCGCGTTCCCGCGCTGCGACGATGGCGTCCTCAATGGCCTTGAAACCGCGGTCGATTGCGATGGCGACTGCTTGCCCTGTTCCTGTCAGAACGAAGTGATGGACAACGATGAGGTCGACGTGGACTGCGGCGGCTCCTGCGATGGCTGCGATATTGGGCAGAACTGCAACACCTTCGACGATTGCGCGAGCGCCGTGTGCAGCCAGGTCTTTGGCTGTATCCCCGAGACTTGCGCGGACCTTGAGCGCAACGGCGACGAAACCGACGTAGACTGTGGCGGCTCCTGCGATCGCTGCGGCGCGGATTTCATGTGCGGGGATGATGACGACTGCGATTCCCGCGATTGCGATGGCGGCATCTGTGCGGCCCCGCGATGCGACGACGGATTCCAGAACGGCGATGAAGAGGGAATCGACTGCGGTGGAAGCTGCGCACTTGCCTGCTCTTGCATCGACGAAACGATGAACGGCGACGAGACCGACGTGGACTGCGGCGGTTCGTGCGCACCTTGCGACGATGGCGCCGCCTGCGGCGTTCCCGGAGACTGTGCGAGCGAGATCTGCCTCGGCGGAAGCTGTCGTCCCGAGACTTGCCGCGACGGCATGATGAACGATGGTGAGACCGACGTGGACTGCGGCGGCCCCTGCGCGGTGTGCGCGGACGGTGCGATGTGCGGCGATGCGGACGACTGCCGCTCTGGCGTTTGCTCGGGAAGCACCTGTGCCGCTGCAAGCTGCGACGACGGCGTACAGAACGGTTTCGAAGGAGACGTGGACTGTGGCGGTGATTGCGCGCCTTGCTCCGATGGTCAGGGCTGCGTCGTCGATACCGACTGCGAGTCGATCAACTGCGAAGCCGGCACCTGCCGCAGCCTCAGCTGTGACGACGGTATTCAGAATGGTGATGAAACGGCGGTCGACTGTGGCGGTAGCTGCGGGAGCTGTTTCCCGGCGCACTGCGATAGCGGCTCCATGGATGGCGACGAGATCGCGGCCGACTGTGGCGGAAGCTGCCTTGGCTGCGCCGCCGGCGTCGCGTGCACGGACAACGCAGACTGCGCGAGCGGCCTTTGCACCGGCGATGTCTGCACCGCACCCACGTGCGCCGATGGTGCCCGAGCGGACACCGAGGGCGACGTCGATTGTGGCGGGAGCTGCCCGGCCTGCACCGGCGGCGCGAGCTGCACCGAGGACGATCAGTGTGCCACCGGACGTTGTGTCTCGGGAACCTGTCTCGGCGGACCTCTCGCCTCGTTCACGCTTTCACGTGACGGAGCGACTGGCCTCGACGTCGTCGCCACCTCCCACGCCCGCGCTGGAGAGAGCCCCATCGCGCAGGTGCTCTTCGATTTCGGCGATGGGTTCGGTGCTGACGCGATCGGCACCTACACGAGCGCTGGCGTCTACACCGTTCGGCAGCGCGTTCGCGACGAAGCCGGCGTGCAATCGGACGCAACGCTTCGGGTTCGCGTACGCGACTTCGATCCGCGAATCGAACGCGCCTCGGCGACCGATACCGTGCTCCTTGGACGCGACGATCTCAGCTTCTCGCTGACCGACTCGTTCGCGGCGGGTTCGGCGCGCTCCATCGAGACCATCGAACCGGGCACGGGCGTCTTCTACATGGAGGCCGAGTGGTTTGGTCCCGCAGGGGCGTTCGGCTTTGGTATTGCAACGGAAGCACACACGCTCGGCTCGTTCATTGGCGGCGACGGTCAATCCCTTGGCGTCGATGCCGGCGGCTCCGTGACGTATAACGGTTCCTACCAAGGCGGCTCACGCGTCCGCGGCACACACTCCGCGATGGTCATCGACTACCGCGGCGCGAGCCCGATCGTTCACGTTTGGCATGACCTGATGGAGCCTCCGACGAGCGTGATGATGACTTCGGTTACGACCGCCATTCACTTTGTCGTGGGTGGTGGACGAACGGCCATCGGTGAGCTGATGCGTCTCAATGTGGGTCGCGACCGAACAAACTTCCCCTTCCACTACAACCCCGCGGCGGTCCTCGCGGCAAACAGCATCACGGCGCCCGGTTTGCAGCTTGGATTTGGTGGTCAGGGCGCGCTTCCCGCGGATGCCGCGCCGACCATCGCGGCGGACGCGAGCGCGAGCACGACTCTTGGCACGCCCGTGGATCTCTCCGCCATCGCAAACGACGCGGAAGACGGCAATATCTCCCACAGCATTGAGTGGCAAAACCTGTCGGCGACCTTTAACGATCGTCAGGCGTGGTATGGACCGAACCTTCGTTTTGACCCGCCGACCATTGGTCTTCACCGCATTCGCCTTCGCGTTTACGATAGCGCGGGCCAGCTCGCTGAGCGCGTCATTCGGGTTCAGGTTTCGGGTGAACTTGAGCAGTTCGAAACCGTTCGTTTCATCGAAGAAGAGACCACGGGCGAAGGCATCGTGATCGATGATGAGGGGCTACGCGTTCGCTTCACCGCGTTTAAGAAAGCAGGCATTCGCGCGAACCAGGCGATCATCGATGGCTTCCATTACTTCGAGGCGCGCCGCGAAGGGGATTCGACCGCACAGGGCGTCGGCATCGTCACGCCCTTCGGTGATCTCGACCCCTACGCGCAGCGTATCGTGCCGTGGTCCTGTAGCGCGCAGGTGCTCGGTGGTCTCTGGCGAAACTTCATCCTCACGGACGAGTGGAGCACCGGCGAGCGCGATGTTGGCATTGCGGTCGACTACCGTGGCGAATACCCGATCGTGTATTTCATCGTCGCGAACGAGGTTGCTCTCGAGCTCCACATGGAAGAGATCACCGTGCCGGTTCACCCGATGCTCTACGGTCAGCCGCCCGCATTCTCGGGTTGGCAGTGGCGCGGCAACTTCGGCGAGACCGAGTTCGGAAACGATCCGGTCGCCGCGCTTACCGCGCACGGCGTCGACGCGTCGGAGCTCCAGCAGAGCTGGGGGCGGTAGGCCCTTTTGCGCTTCGCGATCGCGGCAGGCGATCCTCAGACAGCGCGCGCCGGTCTTGAGATCCTCGAGGCCGGCGGCAGCGCCGTGGACGCCGTGGTCGCGGCGGGGCTCGCTTCGTTTGTGGCGGAGCCGCTGCTCTCCAGCGCAGGGGGCGGAGGTCTCTTGGTGTGCACGGATGAGACGGGGGCGGGTCATGCGCTCGACTTCTTCCCGAATATGCCCATCGCGGAGGATCGTCCGAGCACCTTTGTCGAAGTCCCGATCGATTTCGGGGAGACCATTCAGAGCTTTCATGTCGGCCGAGGCAGCGTCGCGGTCCCGACGGCCTTAAGCGGTCTCGGCGAGGCCCATCGACGCTTCGGTTCCCTGCCCCTCTCGGAGCTGGTGCAGCCCGCCGCTTTGCTCGCCCGAGAAGGAGCGATCGTCTCCGAAGCGAGCGCGAATGTCTTCTCCTTGCTTTGGCCGATCAACCTACGAGATCCCGAATGCGCAGCGGTCTATTCAAGCGACGGGAATCCGCCGCCCGAGCGGGCGCGGCTTCGCATGCCGAAGCTCTCCGAAACGTTCTCAGCATTCGCCGAAGAAGGGGATCTGCCATCGGCGCTTCGCGAACAGGTCTTGCGCGAGTTCGGCCGCGCTGCGGGAGGTGTTCTTTCGCGTGATGATTTCGATCGGGCCAAACCCCGGTGGCTCCCGGCTCGATCGTTTTCGCTCGGTGATTCGATCGTCCTGACCTCTCCTCGTATCGGCGGGGAGTTGGTACAGACGATCACAGAGGCGCTTCCCAAATCGCTACCGAAGGCCCCACAAGATCAACTTCGCGCGATCGCGGAAGCCTGTCGTCATGGCGACCGTCGCCGTCAAGATTCGCTGCTCGGCGGAACGACACATATCAGCGCGATCGACTCAATCGGGCGTGCGGCTTCACTGACCCTGACCAATGGCGAAGGCGCCGGTCACGTGATCTCCGGCACCGAGATTCAGCTGAATAACTTCCTCGGCGAAGCGGATCTTCACCCCGCGGGGTTCTTCAATACGCCGGGAGGAACACCGCTACCCACCATGATGGCGCCTACGATTGCGACGTCGGAGCGCGGCACGTTGGTGCTCGGCAGTGGCGGCGCCAATCGAATCCGCAGCGTGGTCTCGCAGGTTCTTTGGCGCGCGATGATGCTGAACGTGCCTCTTGGCGAAGCGATCCTCGAACCTCGGGTTCACGCAGAGGAGCGCGACGGCGGCGTCTCCTGGTTCGAAGCGACGGCCGCGTTCGAGGCTCTCAATGCGAACATCCCGGGATTTTCGGAGGTCACGCCATTTCCGCGCCGGGCGTTTTTCTTCGGGGGGGTTCACGCCGTTTGGCGCTCCGGAGAGACCGCTCTCGCGTGCGCGGATGCGCGTCGTGGCGGCGCCGGTTTCACGGACGCATCGTTGCTCGGCCCAACATTGTGATCACTTACCAATGCTGCACCCCGGCGGAGCCCTCGGCGGCTGCTGGATGCGAAGAAGCAAGCGGTGGTTCCAATGAAGATGTCACTTCGTATTGCTGCACTGGGACCCCGTAAGCGTTTTCATGTGGCGGATCGGTGCCGTGGTCGGTCCTGAAGTTGGAGCTCGTCGCGACCTCGGTTGAGCTTGAAATCAGCGGAACTCTTCGGCGATTTCGTGGGCGTTGACTCGCGCGACCGGCTCGGGGAGTAGGGCTTGGTACGCCGCGCAGGTGTAGAGCGCGAGCATTGTCTGAAGCATTGGAATCCCAAAGGCTTGGGTGAAGGCGACGCCGCGGAGCGCGGGAAGCTCGTCTTCTGGTGTCAGTATGAGCTCGGGCGTCGCGAACATTCCGACCACCATCGCAGCGACGAAGAAGACCAAAAACCCCGCGGTGAGTACAAGGGCTGCTCCGCAAAAGAGCCGCACCTTGGAGCCGTTGGCGAGCGATTGACAGCGTTCCCAGAATGGGCCGTTCGCTCCCGCTTCGCACACCGATACGGAGACGGCCAGCATCAAGAAGGAAGCTGCCCAAATCCCGGGAATAAGAAGAAGAACACACGCGAGTCCGATGAGGATGCTCGCGAGGTAGTTCGTTCCAATCCCGCGGGGCGTGGCCGAAAGTGCCCGAGCGGCAACCTCTGCGCCATTCCATCGACGAAGCTCTCCAAGCGCATCGTGTGAGTGCACTCCGAGATGCACCCTTCGATCGATATGGATCCCGGCAGCGATCAAGCTGGTCGTAATCCCCGCGAAGAGCCCTTCAACGAAGGCAGGGATATCATTCGCGCCCTCGTACCACGCGTCGATTGCTTGAAAGTCGGCGGGTACGCGAAACGCCGAAAAGAGCGTCCAAAACGATGGAATCAACTGAGAGACGAAGATGGCTGCGAGAAGATAAAGTGGTCTCCTTCGAATGAAGCCAAAGGCGATGGAGGCGACCTTGAGGGGACTCAGCTTCGGACGCGGCGTATTCCAGCTCTCGCTCGCGCTTGGCAGAACAAACGCCCCACGGCCATCGAGAGGTGTTGCAAATGGCTCTGCGCGCATGCCCGGTTTCTCTTCTTCCGGAGATCTCGTCGCGTCCACGGATGGAGCGTCTGCGCCAGTTGACGGCTCCCTGAGCTCTTCTCGATCGCTCATCCCTCACCTCGATTTTGTTTCGCACACCCCTTGTGCGTGATGTGAGAATAGACGGATGTCGCTTCGTTTGGAGCGAAAATCGCGCAAGCGCCCGGTTTTGCGCAAAACCATCGTAGCTTTGTATCACCTTTGACATTCGTTTGAGCAAGGCCTCTTACCCAGGTGTTTCACAGCTGATATCAGGGACACGAGTCTCCAGTTTGATCTTCCGGTCGGAGTGTTTTGATTTCCCGTCAAGGCGGGGTCGCGGGATCGCGAATCCTCTTCGCTTTTGAGTTCCAGGGCTGCTCGATTTGGGAAGGGCGATCTCTTCGAAAGCTGAAAGTGCCAAATCGAATGCGATCGCACGCGATCTCCAAGGGATCCAGGCGAGATTCTCAAAACGTGAACCAAGCTCTGTGGAACATGACGCGACGCAGCATCCCCCAAGCCTTGACGGACCACATTTGGCCACCTAGGGTCCGGCTTGCTAGCGCTTGAACGGGGTCGGTTTCGACTGGCGATTCCCTTCCTCTGACGGGGCTCCTTTTGGGCGTAGCTGGAGGAAATTCGATGCAGACCCAGACTCAGGTCGTACCCATTCGTACCCCGGAACAATCGAGCGGAGATGATATCCCGACGGTGCTTCAGCCCGACGGAACGCTCAACGAAGCGCACGATCCGAAGCTCGAACTGAGCGAAGTGCTCGACCTCTACAAAGCGATGGTTCGCACGCGCGTGATCGATGGCCAGCTCGAGCGTCTTCAGCGTCAGGGCCGAATCGGTTTCCACATCGGCTCGCTCGGTGAAGAAGCCTGCATCATCGGTTCCGCCGCCGCGATGCGCGAGCAGGATTGGATCTTCCCTTGCTACCGCGAGTTCGGCGCGCTTCTCTGGCGCGGCTTCCCGCTTCAGTCCTACGTCGACAATATGTACGGCAACGTGGACGACGTGGTTCAAGGCCGGCAGATGCCCGACCATTACACGGGTCGCCCCTACCGCTTCGGTTCGGTCAGCTCGCCGATCGGCACGCAGATCACGCAGGCCGTCGGCTTCTCGTGGGCGGCCATGAGCAAGGGCAGCGATGAAGTCTCCAGCGTGTATTTCGGCGAAGGCGCGACGAGCAGCAGCGAGTTCCACACCGGCCTGAACTTTGGCGGCGTCATGAACTCGCCGACCATCTTCCTCTGCCGTAACAACCGCTGGGCCATCAGCGTGCCGAGCGAAAAGCAGACGGCCTCGGAATCCTTCGCGGCCAAGGGCATCGCCTACGGCGTCCCCGGCGTGCAGGTCGACGGCAACGATGTTCTCGCAACGTACAAGGTCGTGCGCGAAGCGGTTGAGAAGGCTGCGAAGGGCGGCGGACCGACGCTCATCGAGATGCTCACCTACCGCGTTGGCGGTCACTCCACGTCGGACGATCCGCGCGCCTACCGCGTGCAGGACGAGGTCGAGCGTTGGCGCAAGACCGACCCGATCCTCCGCATGAAGCTCCACCTCGAGAAGATCGACGCGTGGAACGAAGAGCAGGACGAAGCGTTTAAGAAGGAATGCGAAGCGGAGCTCAAGGCGTGCATCAAGGCCGCCGAGGCGAAGGAAAAGCCGCCGCTTGAGACGATGTTCGACGGCGTCTTTGCAGAGAAGCCCTGGCACCTCGAAGAGCAGCAGGCAGAACTTCTTTCTGGCCCCCGCGCCAAGGACCACCACTGAGCTGAAGCTCGGGAGATTTCAAAATGGCTGAAATGAACTTGGTACAGGCGATCAACGGCGCGCTCGCGTCGGAGATGCGACAGAACAACGACGTGGTGGTGCTCGGCGAAGACGTCGGCAAAGTCGGCGGCGTTTTCCGCGTCACGCAGGGGCTCTACGATGAGTTCGGCGAAAACCGCGTCATCGACACCCCGCTCGCCGAAGGCGGCATCATCGGCACCGCGGTCGGCATGGCGCTCTACGGGCTCCGCCCCGTCCCTGAGATTCAGTTCGCGGATTTCATCTTCCCCGCGTTCGACCAGATCGTCAGCGAAGTGGCGAAGTTCCGCTACCGCAGCGGCGGCGAGTACACCTGCCCGATGGTCATCCGTACGCCCGTCGGCGGCGGCATCCGCGGCGGCCACTACCATTCGCAATCGCCCGAGTCGCTCTTCATTCATACGGCTGGCCTGAAGGTCGTTTGCCCGAGCAACCCCTACGACGCGAAGGGGCTTCTGCTCTCCGCGATCCGTGACGACGACCCGGTGCTCTTCTTCGAGCCGAAGCGTGTTTACCGCGCGGTGAAGGCCGAGGTGCCGGAAGAGGATTATACGATTCCGATCGGCAAGGCGAAGGTTGTCCGCGAAGGCAATGACGTCACCGTCGTCGCCTGGGGAGCGATGCTCTTTGAAGCACTCGCGAGCGCGACCGAAGTCGCTGAGCAGGGCGTCGACGCCGAGGTCATCGACCTTCGTACGCTCTGGCCGGTGGACATCGATTCCATCGTTGAGAGCGTCAAGAAGACGGGCCGTCTCGTCATCGTTCACGAGGCCCCGAAGGCCTGCGGATTTGGCGCCGAGCTTCTCTCGCTCGCGGTCGAGAAGTGCTTCGTGCACCTTGAAGCGCCGCCCGTTCGCGTCACCGGCTGGGACACGCCCTTCCCCTACACGCTTGAGATGGAATACCTCCCGCTCCAGCATCGCATCACGCCCGCGCTCCTCGAGACCGCGCAGTACGTTCCGTAACGCGAAGTAAGGAAGAGAGCACTACAATGGCGAGTTTCGAGTTTAAGCTTCCCGATATTGGCGAGGGTGTTGCCGAGGGCGAGATCGTGGAATGGCACGTCAGCGTTGGCGACGCCGTCAACGAAGACGACCCCATGGTCGAGGTCATGACCGACAAGGCGACCGTGACGATCGGCGCCCCGCGCACTGGTTCCATCGCGGACCTTCGTTTCGATCCCGGAGCGGTGGCGCAGGTCGGCGAAGTCATCGTCGTGATCGACATGGCCGGCGATGGCGCCGCTGCGGCGCCAGCAGAAGAAACCACTGCGCAAGCACCCGCTGCCGAAGCGAAGTCGGATGATGGCCCCGCTGCCACCGCGGTCGGAGACATCAAAGAAGGCCTGCCCGGTTCGGACTTCTTCCGCTCCGGTTCCGCGCCCCAGACGAAATCAACGGCGCGGGCATCCGCGCCGAAGAAGGCGGCTCCCGTCAGCACCTACTTCTCCGACAAGCCGCTCGCGACGCCTGCCACGCGCAAACTCGCACGCGACCTTGGCATCGACCTTCGTCAGGTTCAGCCGACTGGTCCGAACGGACGCACGACGCGTGATGACGTTCGCGGATTCTCGGGGGGTGGCGCCGCTGCGACAGCCCCCGCGGCTGCGCGTCCCGCAGCGCCGGCCATTGCCATCCCGCGTAGCGAGCGCGAAGTGCGCAAGCCTTTCGTCGGCATCCGCCGTAAAATCGCCCAGCGCATGCAGACCGCCAAAAACACGGCGGCGCACTTTACCTTTGTCGAAGAGTGCCACTGCGATCGTCTCATCGAGATGCGCACGCGCATGAAGCCGGCGGCGGCGGAGCAGGGCGTCTCGCTCAGCTACCTGCCTTTCATCACGAAGGCCGTCATCGCCGCGCTCAAAAAGCACCCCGTGCTCAACACCGCGCTCGACGAAACGACCAACGAGCTCGTCTATCGCCAATACTACGATATCGGCATCGCGGCAGCGACCCCGGCCGGCCTCATGGTTCCGGTCATCAAGGACGCCGACCAGCGCTCAATTCTCGGCCTCGCGCACGAAATCAAGCGACTCGGCGAAGGTGCCCGCGAAGGCAAGCTCAGCGCAGACGAGCTCAGCGGCTCGACCTTCACGATCACCTCCCTCGGCAAAGATGGCGGCCTCTTCGCGACGCCCGTTCTGAACCACCCGGAAGTGGGCATCCTGGGCATTCACCAGATGAAGCAAAAGCCCGTCGTCCGCGATGGCGAGATCGTGATCGGCAACGTCATGCTTCTCTCGCTCTCCTTCGACCACCGCATCGTCGATGGTCACGTCGGCGCCGCGTTCGCCTACGACATCATCCGCTACCTCGAAGAGCCCGAGCGCCTCTTCCTCGACGGCTGATCGTAGCTCTCGCGAAAACAAAAGGCGCGTCCCTCTTGGGTCGCGCCTTTTGTTTGCCGTACTCTCGAAACATGAAAACCGTCGAAGGCGCACTCGCGCTTTGCTTTGTTCTCGCGTGCGGCGATAGCGAACCCCCAAATCTCGACGCACCGATGGCACCTGGAGAGACAGCATCGATTCTCTCTGCGTATCACGGGCTCGATGCGCTTCCTGCTGCGGCGATGATTCTCTGCGGAGGACCGGCCGCGGTCGGCGAAGATGGGATGCCCGTCGTCTTTTCGGTGCAAATCGAGCCAGACTCGGTGAGCCCTGAAGCCTTTGTTGTGGAGACTGCGACAGGAGAGCGAGTGACACCGGTCTGCGCCACGCTCCGTCCTGCGAACGAAAGCCTCGAGAATCGTACCGTGCTGCTTGCGGGGGCCTTCGGCGGGCCCGACGCGACGCCTGCTTCCGTCGAAGTTGTCGGTGACCTTCGCGCTGCGGATGGGAACTCGCTGATGGGGCTGAGAACTCAAGATGTGGTCCCGCTCTCAAGCGGCCCGAGCATCGTTCTTGCCGAGCGATTTGTCCCAGACGCCATCGGTCTTGCGGGTGAGTGTCCGGAAGGAACAGCGCAAGTTGTACAGCTCACGTGGAACGGCGGCGTTAGCGGCCCTGAAGGCGCCGCGCTTGGCGAAGCGCAACGCCAGGGAGTCAGCGTCGTGCTTGAATCTGGAACCACGGTGACGCCCATCGCACTTGCCGACGACGACCCCGACAATCACGTGCACGCCTGCCTCGCAGAAGCTTCCCCCGCAACGCGGGTTCGAGTCGCCGCCGGTCTTTTTCATGACCCCGGCGATGATGCGAACGCGCCCACCTCCATCGAGGTTGTGCCCGGCGTTCGTTAGCGGGATCCGGATTGCGTCTGATCTCGGGGAAGACCAGCTCGCGATCTAGCGTACGCTTGTCGCGTAGTTCTTCTATGCTTCGGACAATCCAATGAGCACGATTGCATTTCTAGCGGGCGGACAGCTCTACCTTCGAAAAGACGATGGCGAGCCAGAGCTCGTGGAGTCGAAGTTTGTAAAGGAGTACCGCGAACGCGCGGCGTCTTTGCAACGCAAGAACGACTGGAAGCGTCAAGGTTCGGGTGCGGCGTTTATGGGCATGGGCCCGACCTGGTACGACGAGAACGCCCTCTCCGCTTTGCCCGCGCACTTCACTGGCGTCGCGCCCGGGCCGCGCCCAAATACGCTCGTCTACGCGATCAGTACCGGGGCTGTTGGCGGCGTGTTCATCTACGATGTCGAATCCGGCGAAGAAGAGCGGCTCTTTCACTCGGCCGAGCATCGCGTTGAGAAGGTCACGACCTCGCCCGATCACGGCGTGATCGCATGCACGCTCACGAAGAAGGGCGGGCCCCAACATGTCGCCGTGATGGCGCCGGACGGTTCGATGCTCGACAGCGTCACGAGCGGCGACGTCATCGATTCCGATCCCTCGTGGCTTCCGGCAGGCGCAATCGAAGACGAAGAGCGCCCGCATCGCTTGGTCTATTCCAGCGCGGGCATCGGCCGCGATCAAGGCGGGCTCTTCGTCGGCTTGGCTCCTGCGGCGATCGTCGAGCTCGACCCCGAACATGGGGAGCTGAGCGAGAGGAAAAGCGATGAAGCGCGCGATCTCCTTCTTCCCCAAGTCGATTCGCGAGGAAGGCTCTACGGGATCACGCGTCCTTACCAGGAAATAGAGACGCCCTCGACGCTTGGCGCCGTCACGGACGCGCTTGCGTTTCCCTTCCGCCTGCTGATGGCGATCTTCGGATGGCTCAATATCTTCAGCCTTCGCAATACCGGCAAACCACTCGCGCGCTCCGGAAGCTCTCGCTCAAAGCATGCGGATTTGCAGCAAGCGATGATCTCGAGAAATCTCCAAAATGCGAGCCAAGAGGTCGATGAAGAAGCCGAGAAGGCGATGCGAAAATGGCTCAAGAAGAACACGCTCGTTCGCTTTGATGGTGAACGGGAAGAGGTTCTCGCCCGCGGCGTGCGAACGTATTCCCTCGATGGCGACGGCCTTATCTACAGCGACGGCTATTCGGTGCATCGCGTAGGCGAAGAAAAGCGCACAGAGCTATTTCGCCACGGCCGCCCGGTTGAGAAGCTTGTCGTTCTTTGAGCTCGAACGCGAACTGGAAACGCGTGGTTCTCGGTGCTGGCGCGACACTCGCTTTCCTTGGATCGGCCCTCGCGCTTTGGGGATTGTGGACCTTCTGGACGCTCGAAGGAGTGATGGGTTCAGCGTACTGCGGTAGCGCGGAATATGAGCGCGTTGATGTCCAACGTGATTGGAGCGCCGGTATGGAGTGCTACAGCGCGAGCATCGAAGGAGCGACGTACTCCGTGACCCTTGTCGAGGGACCCATCTCAGCTCCGCTCGGCCTTCGAGTGGTCGGCCCTGGCGGACACTGGGAGAGCGCTCCCAGCGAAGTGTATCTATCTCCTTTCCTGAATCCCGTTTCGATGGGCATTCGGGACCAGGTTTTGTGTGCGAACCTGGAGGGTGAGTCGCGGGCGTTTTCGTTGCCAATGATGACGCCTGTTGGCGAATCCGCTCGCGGGGATGCGTTCCGCCGCGGTGCGTTTTTGGCCGGGCTGCTCAATCCATGGGGCCTTTCCTTCTGGTTGCCCTTGGGACTCGGGATGGTGATGCTGATGCTCCGCAGGCGGACGACTCGACCTGCGGATTCGTAACAACGCAGGAGAAAATCAGGTGGGGATGTCGAAGAGAATTCAGGAGCTCCTTCAGCAGACGCGAGGGGAGTTAACGCGCAACTGGGATATCGACGAGGGGATGCGGACGGCGATCATGGAGGAGCTGGCCTACAGCCGGCTGCTCTGGGCGCTCCATGCAGAAGATACGGATGCCCTCGCGTGGCTGACGTTCTTTATCGCGCGGCGCGGCTATTCTTGTTGGGTAGCGAACACCGACGATCCGCGGGTTGGGCGGCAACTGGAAATGCTGAGCGACTACGTGCTTTACGGAACCAACCCTGATTGGGAGAAGCTCCAAAATCATGTGCCGAGCCCATACAATGATTGCCGCTACTCCGACACGCAGAGCGCCTCCGATTCTGTGGCCTACGCCGCGAAGTATATCCATCAGCGCTCACCCGAGCTGGCCGTGTACTGCGCGAGCAGCGCGGACGTTGCCTACGATCATATTCTCGTCGACCACCAGTTTCGCCTCTGGTTCCTCGATATCGCGCTCCCTGTCGCGCTCGAGAAACGAGAGATGAGCGCGAGCGAGCGCGAGGCGTATCGGCCAGGCTCCGAGATTCAGCCGAGATGAGTGATTTCGGACGCAGTGTTCCTCCGGCTCCATCTGGGACGAGTTTCCACCGTGGTCTATTTGCGATCGTGAGTTTCGTTCTTTCCCTCGCCATTTGCTACTCACTTGCGAATCTCTGGGAGCGGTCCGACGCGCAGGTGTTCTACAGTGAAGCGTATTGCCAATCACGAGACGTTGAGCTGCAGGAGTTCACTGTTTCAGGGGCGGCGCCGCCCCTCGCGCCGATCCGCGAGACCCCGGATTCATACGCTCGCCAAGAGTCAACGGCTCCGCTCTCTTGGGCAGGACAACACGGTCAACCCGCGCGCTGTTATCCAACCGGGGGGAGCTATTCGATGTTGCGCTGCATCTCGGAGGTGAACGGAGAACTCTATCAGGTGGTGACCTGGGGAGGCCGGCTCGATTTGGCGTCGGTTCACTCTCAAGAGACCTCCAAGACCTCAGCGCTCTACGACGCTGGAGAACGAGAGCTCTATCTTGTGCCACGTTCGATCGGGGCCGCCGGAGACGTGCTATGCGTTGGCCTCTCCGATCATACGCACGCGCTTCGATTGCCGAACCTGCAGCCGATCGAAGAGACCGAGCTTCGCGAGGACCTGCGCGCCGGTGCTTTCCTCGCCACTTTCGATACCTGGTCCGCGCTCTTTTTCTTCTGGCTCCCTTTGGCGCTTCTGGCGTTGCTTATCGGCCTCAACCGGAGCGCCGTCGTCGCTCGCTGGCTATATGCGGATGACTAGTGTGGGGAACGGATTCGACCACGGCGTACCCGCTGCGCCGGATAGACGTCGCTACACCTGGTTTTGGATCGGTGTGTTCTCCCTGGCGTTGGCTGCGGTGCTCTTCTTCGATCGCGTCTACGCGTCTATGCACAACGATACTGTCGCCCGAGTGTTTTGCGACGAAGTTCCAACCTTGCCGCTCGCGCACGATGGCCCTTCGGCCGCTGACAGTGGAAGCGCCTCCTGCGTGACGGAGTCCGGCGTTCGGCGCTGCGATGTTCGATTGGGAGATATCGAAGTCACGCTCGATAGTGCCTTTTACCATTACGAGATCTACAGCCCGGACAACCCGACATCCTACGTTCGCGTTCGCGTTGGCGATTCTGAATGGCGGGGACGCCCACGGGATCTCGGACGAAATACGATCGGCGATCGCGTGGCGCTCCGTGACGATGTTCTCTGCGGCAGCTTCGAGCAGACTCCCTTTGTACTGGACCTCGAAGGACTACGTTCGAAGCCGGAACGCGAACTCGTGAGGGGTCGCTGGGGACAAACCCTATGGGGCGTGTTCCGTTCTCTTCAGGGAGGGTTGATGTTCTTTTTTTTACTTCTTTCCCTCGTGAGCCTCTTCGCCCATCGCGCGCTTCGGTAGCGATCTTCGATCGCAACCCGTACGCTTGGGTACATGGGGCGAGACACGGGGGAGGTTTTAGGGACGGGCATTCCGCGGCAACGCCGGCAGTGGCACTGGATCGCGTTGGTCCTCTCGCT
>JAHDCI010000087.1 GCA_020629955.1 Myxococcota bacterium
GCCGGAGCAGAGAACATTGTGTTTTCGCCCCGGTTAAAAATCTGCACAACGGAGCGCCCAACGGTGCAAGCCGCAGCGCGGCGGCTTCCACGGCTGATCGCAAAGGAGGTGGGAGAACCGGCGGCGAGGATTCCTACAGATAGCCTCCAATCACTTCCATCGGCGGGCTCCAATACGTCCGCGTGTTCGAACGAGCCGACCAACAACAGTTCACCGTTTATCCCGAATCCAAGCGCGGCGCCGAACTGTGAAGCCCTTCCAGATGTAAGCGTTGCGGTTTGCTGAATGCTAGGCGAAAGCTCGTAGACGAACGCGCGACCTTGGTGGTCCCCGGCATTTGTGATTCCAGGAGAACTCGTCATATCTCCGATACTACGGCGCCGGCCACTCGCTTCGCAAAGCCAGGCATCTGAGAGTCTGGCAAAAAAGAAACGCGCCCCGAGGAGCGCGTTCTTTCCGGTAACGAGAGTCTATTCAAATGCCTCGTCGAGTAGGGCGCTTTGCTCCATGTTATGAGCCGTGCGCGAACCGGTTGCCGGGCTGGCAGATTCGCGACGGGAAACACAGCGGATCTCCTTGCCGAAGATGCTTTCCGCGCGCGCCTTCAGGAAGTACCAGGCGCCCATATTCCACGGCTCTTCCTGAACCCATACAAGCTCGGCGTCGCCATAGGGGGCCAGGATGGACTGCATCTCTCCCTCGCGAAGAGGGTAGAGCTGCTCGAAGCGAACGATCGCGACGTCGTTGGCGTTACGCTCCTCCCGCGCTGCGACCAGGTCGTAGTAGACCTTGCCGGAGCAGAGAAGAACGCGGCGTGCTTTCGACTTCTCAACCGACGCGTCGTCGATGATGCGTGAGAAGCTACCCGTCGCCAGATCGTCGAGCGTCGAGATCGCTCCGTGATGCCGGAGCAAGCTCTTTGGCGTCATGACGATGAGCGGCTTGCGATAGGGGCGGACGACCTGACGGCGAAGCGCGTGGAAAAGCTGCGCCGGCGTTGTCAGATTGCAGATCTGCATATTGTCCTCGGCGCAGAGCTCGAGGAAACGCTCGAGACGTGCGCTCGAGTGTTCCGGGCCCATGCCTTCGAAGCCGTGTGGCAAGAGGAGGACAAGGCCGCTGAGGCGATCCCACTTATCCTCCGATGAGGACAGGAACTGGTCGATGATGACCTGCGCGCCGTTGGCAAAGTCGCCGAACTGCGCCTCCCAGATGATCAGGGCATCCGGGCTGTCGAGGCTATAGCCCCACTCGAAACCAAGCACCCCCGCCTCGCTGAGCGGGCTATCGTAGATTTCGAGTCCGGCCTGGTTCTCCGTGAGGTGACCGAGGCGGGTATAACGGCGGCCGTCGCGTACGTCGTAGATGACGGCGTGACGATGACTGAATGTGCCGCGGCGAACGTCCTGGCCGGTGAGGCGAACGCGGACGCCGTCGGCGAGAAGCGAGGCCATCGCGAGGTTCTCCGCGGTGCCCCACTGCATCGGAACATCCTGCTCAAGAACCTTCTGCTGCTTGTCGAGAACAAAGCGCTTCAGACGCGGATGCGGTTTAAACCAGTCCGGCGTCTCGACGAGGCTACCAAGGAGCTCCTGCAGCCGTTCTTTTGAAACGCCGGTGCTTGGCTCTTCGCACTCATCATCCTTGCCGCCTTTGTAGCCTTCCCACAGCCCGGTCATCGAGATCGGCAAAAGCGCGTAGTCACCCGTTCGGGATTCTTCGAGCGCTTGCTCAAGGTCGCTCTGTCGACGTGCTTTGATCTCCTCGGCTTGTGCTTCGGTGACCGAGCCACTTTCGACGAGTCGCTCCACGTAAATTTCGCGGACGGTCTTCTTCTGGTCGATCGCCGCGTACATCTCGGGCTGCGTGAACCTCGGCTCGTCGCCCTCGTTGTGTCCATATTTGCGGTAGCAGTAGAGGTCGATGACGACGTCGCGCTGGAAGCGCTGACGGAACTCAGTGGCGAGCTTTACGACCTGCGCGACCGCTTCCGGGTCCTCGCCGTTGACGTGGAACACCGGGCAGCGGAGCATGCGGGTGATGTCCGTGCAGTAGCGGGTGGAGCGGGAGTCGCTCGGAATCGTCGTGAAGCCGATCTGGTTGTTGATGACGACATGAATCGTGCCGCCCGTATGGTAGGCGCCAAGCTCACTGAGGTTCAGCGTTTCCGCCACCACGCCCTGGCCGCCAAACGCCGCATCTCCGTGAATCAGGAGCGGGAGCACTTCCGTGCGCTGATGATCGCCGCGGCGATCCTGCTTCGCGCGGACTCGGCCTTCGACAACCGGGTTCACGAACTCGAGATGCGAGGGGTTAAAGGCGAGGGTCATATGAACCTCTTGGCCGCACGCGGTGTTGCGATCGACGGAGTAACCGAGATGGTATTTCACGTCGCCGCCGCCGAGGTGCATCTCGGCCTTCTTGTCATCGAAGCCCGCGAAGATATCTCGCACGTTCATCTCCATGATGTTCACCATCACGTTGAGACGACCGCGATGCGCCATGCCGAGCACGAGCTCTTCCACGCCGAGTTCTGCTGCTCTCTCCACGAGGAGGTCGAGCATCGGAATCACCGACTCGCCACCTTCGAGTGAGAATCGTTTCGCCCCGAGGAACTTCGTGTGCAGGAACTGTTCGAAAATTTCCGCGTCGGTAAGCTTCGTCAGAATCCGAATTTTGGCGTCGCGGGTGAGGTCGAGCCGGTTGCAGGTCGATTCCATCGATTCCTGCAGCCACGTGCGTGCCTCTGGATCTTCGAGGAAGGTGAACTCCGCGCCGATCGAGCGGGTGTACGTTTCCTGGAGGCGGTCGAGAATCTCGGCGAGCGTGAGCTCGGACGGACCCGCAAGGTCGCCGGATGCGAAGACGGTGCTTGGGTCTACATCGGCAAGACCATACTGCTCGACAAAAGGGGCGCTGCCCTGGTGCTCGCGCCGACCGAGCGGATCGAGGTGCGCGAAGATATGACCGCGGACTCGGTACGCGTTCATCAACGCGGCGACTCGGGCCTGAAGCTCAGAGGCAGCCGTCGCCGTGGGGACGTTCTCCGCCTCCGGTGGAAGGCGGAAAAGACCGGATGGGAAACGTCCGCGACTCACGGCCGGACTGCTCGTCACCGGTCCCCCGTTCGAGTGACCATTCGAGGCAGGGGCAGGGGATGCGATCGACCCGGCCGACGTAAGCTGCGGCCAATCCGATTCGGGAAGCCCGTCGAAATAGCGTCGCCACGCGGGGTCGACCGAGCTTGGGTTTGCGGCCCATGCGAGGAACATTTCCTCAACCAGGCCCTGATTTACTCCGAAGTCCTGAGACATCGCTCTCCTACACTTGCCGCCACGGAAGCGACCGCTGTTAACTGGGCCCCTCTATGGTGTGACCCAGGGCGAAACGCTACCGTGCGATCGCGTGTCCGTTCAAGGGACAATCCCCTTGATGGGGGAAGTGGAGCGGGGACCCGAATGCCCTCGGCAGCAGGAGCGCTTGAAAGTCACTTTGTGGACATTTTTAAGCCACTTTTGGCGCTCGTGACGGTGCTTCGGAATCTTTACGCGCTGTCCGTGTCGCGATTCGCCTTCATCGGGGGATCTCCATGGAAGGCTCCCGCGGAAAAGCGACGCTACTCGAAGCCGTAGTGTTCAAATACGTCTGGGATCTCACTTCGAACCCACGCTTCGTCGAGCCCGAAATCCTCCACAGCGTAGCGCTTGCCCGCCTTGTACCGCGCCTGTTTCCGAGTCGCGCGCGAAAGCTCCCCGGCGTACGTTTCCGAGATGGGCATTCCCAGCCATTCGTAGAGTTCTTCTACGACCTCGCCTGGGTTTTTCACGAGCGCGTCGTAATGGACCACACGGAGCGTTTGATCGGAGACTTCGTCCTGAAGGCGAAGCACGTCGCGGTAGTAGTCGAAGCAGACTTTTGCGAGTCGCTTCGCCTCCGGGCTCTCGCGCGGAAGCTCCGGGGAGTGCGTTTGCCACATCGCGTAGGCCATATTCAACCACGAGGGCAGAGTGCGGAGCGGGTTGCGAACGAGGTAGATCAGCCGAGCATCGGGAAAGCGGGAGAGAAAGCTGCGGATTCGCGGCGCCGAGTGAACGTTCTTGGTCAAGAAGCGGAGACCTTGAACGCCCCGTTCCTTCTCCGTGGAGAAGAGATGGGCTTTGATCGAGCGTTCGTAGAAGTCGAGGAAAGCCTCGCGATGCGGCTCGTTGAGATCGTCGAGACGTCCGAGGTGCGAGTATCTCAGGAAGGGGTTTACATAGCAGACCGAAGGGGACTCAAGACAGGTTACGAAGAGCGCTTCGTCCTCCTCGTCTTTGTCGATGCCCATCGCGTGGATCCCCTCCCACGCGCCAGAGAAAAAGGTCTTGTTGATCCAGTCGATGCCGTGCTGTCCGGGGGCGCCGAGCGGCGATGCGGCGAGGGTCTGAATCACCCGCCGGTATGAGGCTGCCGGCAGAAGGCTCTGGTAGAGTTTGAATCCGGAGAAGTGATTCGTATCTAGGCTCAGCAGCCGATGGAGCATCGTGGTGCCGCTGCGACCATTTGCGAAAACGAAGACGGGTTCTTTCACCGGATGATCGTCGAGCTTCGGGAAAAACGCATCGTCCATCCGTACCCCGAGCTGCATGGTTTTTCGCATCGTCCACCAGCCGCCCGCGAATCCCGCCCACGATAGGGCGCGGCGAGGGGTGAGGTTTTTCCAGGTCCCGTTGCGGAGCTCTTCCAGCGCAGATTCGTTGATGTACATCGCGCGCTTTATGTGGGGTGCGATGGCGCTTTCGTCGAGCCGGCGTCGGCAATTCGCACCTGGGCTGCTATCGTGCGGAGACCATGCGCGCGCTCTTCACTCTTACCTTGGCACTTCTGCTTCTCGTGACCCCGAATCGACCGACGGAAGCGCAGGAACACGTCGAACTTCGCTTTGCGACGTTGGCGCCGGAAGGGTCGCTTTGGATGCGAATTTTCCGCGCGTGGGACGAGGAGATCCGCGAAGGAACCGAGGGCAGGGTTTCGCTGCGAATCTACTCCGGGGGCAGCCAAGGCAGGGAAGCGGATTACCTCGCAAAAATGGAAACGGGGCAGCTCGATGGCGCCTCGCTGACCTCCACCGGGCTCTCGCAAATCGTACGCTCCGTACTTGCGCTATCGGTGCCGGGATTGGTGCCGGATTACGAGACCTCGGATCGCGTCCGGCGCCGCCTCGGAGGACGCTTCGTTCGCCGATTTGAGCGCGAGGGCTACGCCCTGATGGGTTGGGGCAGCGCAGGCCGAGCGCGAATGTTTTCGAATCGCGTCATTCAGCGCCCGCAAGATTTTCGATCGGCGCGCACGTGGGCGCCGCGCGGCGATATCGTGTTTTCATCTTTCCTCTCGGAAGTGGGCGCGACGCCTCGCCGGCTCGGAATCGGCGAAGTCTATGGCGCGCTTCAGACGGGAACGGTCGACACGGTTCCCGGCTCCGCCCTCGCCGCCCTCGCGCTTCAGTGGCACACGCATTTGCGTTACGTGTCGGAAGAGAGTACGGGCATTCTTCTCGGCGCGACGGTGATCCGCTCGGAGCGACTCAACGCGCTCTCCGAGTCCGATCAAGAGGTGATTCGGAGTAGCTCGCGTCGCGCATCACGGCTTCTTCGGCGGGGGATTCGACGTGAGGACGATCGCGCCTTTCAACGACTTCGGCTGACGCGAACCCCGCGTGATCCGCAATATGACCAGGAATGGATCGACGCTGCGGAGCGAACGCGAGATCGCCTGATCGGGCGAGCGTTCTCTCAGCAGCTTTACGACGCTGTGCAGCGGGCGGCGCAGGCGCCTGAATGAGTTACTCGTTCATCCACTCGAGGCTGCGCTCGTAGAGTTCGGCCGCGAGCGTGCGATCGTGTGCGAGCTCGGAGGGTTCTTTGGTTCGACACTTATCGTAGTAGAGCCCGGTCTCGTCGCCCGCTTCGTCGCTCATCGCGCAGTGCAAAGTTGTGAGTGCGCCTTCTTCGTTGGTGATCATGAAGCGCTTGATGATCATCTGGCCTGGCTGGGGGACGCGGCGCCAAACATCGCTCGCGACCACTCCGGGATGCAGCGAGTAGGCGGTGATTCCATCCCCCTTAAGCCGGTCCGCGAGCGACTTCGCATGCAGCACATTGCAAAGCTTGCTGACCGAATATTCCTTCATGCCGGTGTAGGTTTTCTTCGGCGCCCGAAGCGTTGAGAAGTCGATACCTTTCGCGCGGTAGTGCGCTCGGCTCGCAACGTTCACGATGCGTGCTCTCTCCGCCTTTTTTAGCGCGTCCTCAAGGAGGTGCGTGAAGAGGAAGTGACCGAGATGATTTACGCCGAACGTTAGTTCAAACCCCTGACGCGTCACCCCATCGTGACCCGCGAGTCCCGCGTTGTTGATCAATCGGTCGAGTACGAGGTCGCGGCTGAGAAATGAGCTTGCGGCGTCTCGAACGCTCTGAAGGTCTGCAAGGTCGAGCTTTAGAAACTCGGCGCTCGTATTGCCGGTTTCGGAGTGGATCTCATTCACCACCTTCATCGCCTTTTGCTCGTTGCGGCAGGCGAGGAAAACATGCGCTCCCGCGCGCGCGAGCTCCTTCGCCGTGACGGCACCGATCCCTGTGTTGGCACCGGTGACGATGCAGACTTTTCCGTGAAACGCGTTCGACATGACTGGAAAGATTGTCCGAAAGCTGGCAGCGAACAAGTCGGCGGGGCCCTTGTCATCGCGCAGGACGTGAGTCACTCTTTGGAAATGAACAACATTCACTTTCTTGTCTTGGTTTCATTTTTATCTCTGTCGTTCCTTGGCTGCGGTGACGACGATGTCGTCTTGGACGCGGCAGTCGATACTGCGCCGAGTGAAGACAGTGCTGTCGACACCTCTCCCTCGCTAACGTGTGCTTCAATCCCCGAGGACTATGAGTGGACGCGGGAGACCGTCGATGAACTCATTGCGACATTGGAGGGGCAGAGCTGCAGCGACGCTTGTGAGACGGGGCCGGCGCAGATCGCATGCGAGGTATCCTTTTCAAGCTTCGCGCTCTCGTGTTCCTGCGAATCAAACGTGTTGACGAACTGCCAGAACATCATCGCAGCGGCCGAAGGCGCGATGGAAGCTTGCTCGGCGGATGCCGGCGCAGGCGACGCCGGTCAATCCGACGCTGGCGTCGACGCGGGCTCCGAATAGAGCGGGTATCGACGGCGCGGGGAATAGGCTGCCGTGACCAGTCGTTTGCTGACTATGACACGGCATGCCCTCGCGAATTCAACTCACCGGAACACCAAACTTTCCACCGCTCTCCGGTCCTTGAGTGCTCTTGGGTTCGTCGTGCTGAGCGGGCTCGCGATCGACTCGCTTTTTCACCTACATGGCTACCACGGGGATCCTTCGGTTGAGACCGTTGTCTTCGCGATGGTGATTGTGTTCTTCGGTGGACTAGCCGCCTTCGGTCTTCTCGCCCGCGCTTTCTGGTCGCGCCCGTATGCCGTCGGAATGCTACCGCTCTATTCGCTCTTTGCGCTCGACGGTCCGCATTGCACAGGGTTTGCGATCGGCGGTGGCGCGATGCTTTGTATCGCGCTCTCGACGGCTCTGGAACCGAGAGTCAACTCGTGGCGAAAGTCGCTCACGATTGCCTCGGCCGCTGCATTCACGTCGGTGCTCGGGCTCGCCGGTATTCTTGCAACGACCCATATCGCTCAGTCTGGTTCCGGAAACCTGGAGGATTGGGTCGTCGCCATCTCCGGGCTCTCACTCATTGCGCTGATGGTCCCGCTCTTTCGAGGAAAGACGTGGGCTCTGCTCGCCCTCCCATTTGTCGGTCTCGCGTATACTCTCTGCGCGAGCGACGAGGTTTTTGGTTCCGGCATCTACATCGCTGCCGGCGTGACGCTCGTCCCCACTCTGTTCTACGTGGTGCCTATCGCGAAGGTACTCTTCGGTTCCCACGAACTCGTCCGATCGGATTCCTGCAGCTGATTCGCGACCGAAGTTCGCGATGAGCAGTCCCCGGGGGTTGATTCGAGCACTCACGTGAATTCGGAAACGAGCGTCGACGGAAAAGGATTGGAACTGTTTTCGACGAGAGTGGGAAAAGTGGGAATTGCACGAATTCCCACGCTCCCGAGTCTCGCCGAGCGTGGCGTTGCTGCGGCTCCGTCGACGCAAGCGAGGAGCAACCGGGTGTTTCGACTCCTTCGAAGTTTGTGCTGGCTCCACTTCTTTTCCGCCTCAGTCGGGGCCTACCTCGAGTCCGTGCTTCTCGCGCACCCTTCGGAACGTACCCTCCGCTCCACGGAATCTGCCGCGGGTGGCTGCCTGGTTGTCGGCATGGGTTTGCTTCTCTCGGGGGTGTTCTTCCGTCGCAGGTGGAGCGTTTCATTGCGACTCGCGGCGTTGACCTCGCTTGCGCTTTTCACGTTACCGCTGCGTCTCTCGCTCGGCGTCACCGCTCTTTTTCTGATCGCGATTACGGCCTGGGAAGATCGGTGCGGCCGGAACCGAGCGTCGAAGATCCCATTCTTTTCCTCTCTTTTGACAATGTGCAGTGTCGCTTTTGCGTTGCGTTCACAGAACTCTGGCAGCAGCTGGCCCCTCGCAGCACTGGCTTCCATGATCTTGCTCCCGGGATGGCTGCGCGCGTCGCGTCCCGCTTTCGGCGCCGGCCTGATCCTCTGCCTTGTTCTCGGGTGGCATGGGGAGAATGCGGACGAGTTGATGTGTGCACACGCGTTTGGCTGGTTGGGCGCGTTCGGATGGTTCACGGCCGATCCGAATGTCTTTAAAAAACCCAAGGAAGTTCCTCTTCGGTCGGTCTTTTGAGTGTGAGCAATGACCGAGAAAGTGTGGTGAACCGTGAAAAGCAGCCTTAGACTGAAAGCCATGACGCGAAATTCGCTGACGCTCGCCCTTGTCCTCGGTCTCTCTGGAGCCGCTCTTTATCAAGGGTACGCCGCCCGAACGGACACCCCTGAAGTGGCTGCTGAACGCGCAGAGCACCTCGACCCGGCGACCGGCGCCATGCTCATCGACTTTGACGATGACATCTCGAGCGCGGAACGGGACGAACTTGAGGATGCTGTCGCGGAAGCGATCGCGCCTTACGCGTGGCCTGAAGGCGACGCCGCCCTCGGGACGGAGCTTTCTGAGGACGCGCAGCTCTTCCGTATCGATGCGCCAGAGAGCGAGGTGCGGGATGTGCTGACTGCGCTCCGAGGGCACGAGGATGTCGAGGCTGTTGAGGTCGAACGGGAGTGGCATCTTCCGCCGACCATGGGTGTTGGCGCCACGCTGAACGACGACGTCGAGGATGCACGGGGACCCTTCCGGCCGGACGATCCCTATTACCGACACCAGTGGCATCTTGATCAAGTCCAGATGCCTGACGCGTGGCGACGTACACAGGGCGATGGCGTGGTCGTCGCGGTCATCGATACCGGAGTCGCTTATCGCGATGGTGGCGGTTTTTCGCAGGCCCCCGACCTTGCTCAGACGCGCTTTGTCCCAGGTCGAGACCTCGTCGACAACGACGACACGCCGGATGACGAGCACGGGCACGGCACCCACGTCGCGGGTACCGTCGCGCAGTCGACAAATAATGGCGTCGGTGTCGCAGGCGTTGCGCCTCAAGCTGCCATCATGCCCGTCCGCGTGCTTGACGCACGCGGCGCAGGGCGCTGGGGATCCGTCGCCGCGGGCATCCGCTGGGCGGCCGACAATGGCGCGCACGTCATCAATCTTTCCCTGGGTGGCGGAACCCCGTCGCGCGCGATTGCAGCGGCCATTCGTCACGCGCACGAGAAGGGCGTCGTGGTCGTTGCCGCCGCGGGCAACACAGGCCGCGGCCGCGTGCAATATCCTGCGGCCAACCCGCATACGATCGCCGTTAGCGCGGTTCGGTTCGACGAAGAGCTCACCTTCTATAGCTCCTACGGCAACCACCTCGATATCGCGGCTCCGGGCGGTGACATCCGGGTTGACCAAAATGGCGATGGCATGCCCGATGGTGTCCTTCAGAACACGATCGTTCGCGGCAACGTGAACCGGTTCGACTACCTCACCTTCCAGGGCACCTCGATGGCGGCTCCCCACGTCGCAGGCGCGGCAGCCTTGATTCGCGCCGCAGGCGTGACCGACCCGGACGCGGTCGAATCGATTCTGAAGGAGAGCGCGAAGGATCGCGGGGACGCTCGTCGCTATGGCGCGGGACTGCTTCAGGTGAACGATGCGCTCGCACAAGCCTCTGGGACTCGCGGCGCGACCCGCGGCGGTCTCGCACTCGGCCTCTTCGCGCTAATGCTCGCGACCGTTCGCAAGCGTAAAAAGTCTGGCTGGGTCGTCGGTGGCGCGGCGCTGCTGACCTCGGGCGCTCTCGTCGGCGTGCCCTTCATGGGTGCGGCGCTCGGCGGCCTGCTTTCCAGTCTTGGCGCTCTTGGCGCCTTGCTTCCGCTTGCACTCTTCGCGCTCCCGCTGATTGCGATCGGCCTGGGCTATGGAAAGGCCTCGTGGCGCCTTCCGCTCGCCGGTATGAGCCTCGGTTTCGGTGCCTTCGCACTCGGTGAGGCGATCCTCCCGACGCTTGCACTCTCCGGTGGCTGGCTCTCGGGACCTGTGATCGGCTTCACGCTGGCGCTCGTCGGCCTCGGTCTCTTCGCTATCGCTCGAATGGTTGCCGCGCCAGAGCTTCAGCAGAGCTAAGCTCTGGCAGGCTGGTGAAAAGCGTCCGAAACCGCTTCGCGGCATTTTCACGCACTCAAACGCCATCCGATTCTCGCCACGTTTGTACAATACGAGACCTACAATCGGATGCATCTGCGTACGCCAAAATCCACCGAATCAGAATCGGGTCTTTTTCACCAGCCTTGTATGACTCGCGGTTGCTGCTAGGCGAAAAGCGAATCACTTGGATGTAGGGCGGGGGCTGCTAGGCTCCCGCCTTCATGAGCCAAGACGACGCCCTCGAGCCTCAGCAAGACGCTGAGGAAAACGCGACTTCTGCAGCGAGCGGAGACGCGCAGAGCGCTCCCTTTTGGGAGCAGATGAAGACCTTTACGCGGACCTATTGGATCGCGAACTGGATGGAGCTGGTTGAGCGCTTCGCCTACTACGGCGTCCGCACCGTGCTTCCGGTCTTTATGGTGCTCGCCATATCTGAGGGCGGCCCGGAACTCGATCACCGGCAAAAAGCAACCATCTACGGCATGTGGGCGGTCGTGCAGAGCTTGCTCCCGATCTTCACTGGCGGCTTCGCCGATCGTTATGGTTACAAGCTGAATATCGTCATCGCGACCGTGCTGAAGATGGTCGGCTATCTCGTGATGGGCTTTTGCATTCAGCTCGCGGAAATGGCCGCTGGTACTGACCTTGCGAGCGCTCGCGCGGAAGGCATCGATCACGTCTACGGAATCTTCTTTGCTGGCGCGATGTTCCTCGCGGCGGGAACGGCCGTCTTCAAGCCGGGCCTTCAGGGACTGATCGCGCTCGAGATCCCCAAGAAGAGCGCATCCCTGGGTTGGTCGGTCTTCTACCAGATGGTGAACTGGGGCGGATTTATCGGGCCACTTATCGCGGGCTACCTCCGCGTGCTCGAGTGGGAGTATGTCTTCCTCGCCTGCACGGTCGGCATCGCGCTGAACTTCATCCCGCTCTTCTTCTTTCGTGAGCCGGAGCGACCGAAAACGGAAGAGGATGAAAAGGGCGCGCTCCAGATTCTCTGGGAATCGCTCTCGGGTCTGCTCGAACCGCGGCTCTTCTTTTTCACGATCAGCTTCGCGGCCTTCTGGCTGATGTTCTATCAGCTCTTCGATATCCTCCCGAACTTCATCGACGATTGGGTGGATTCCCGTGATATCGCGAGCTCGCTCGGCTCCTGGGTCCCCGCCACGGATGAAGGCAACCTCACGCAGGAATGGATGATCAATATCAACGCCGGCATGATCATGCTGACCGCGTTTATCGTCGGCTTCTTCACCGGCAAAGTTCGCTCGCTGACTGCGATTGTTCTCGGCATCGGTGTTTCGGCCGTAGGCATTTATATGCTCGGTTTCAGCATGAACGGCTGGGTCACCATCGGCGCGATCATGCTCTTCTCCTTTGGCGAGATGTGCGCGAGCCCGACCAAAATGCGTTACCTCGCTTCGATTGCGCCCAAGGGTAAGGACGGCCTTTATATGGGTTATGCGAACTTCACCGTCGGCATCGGCTGGGCGCTGGGCTCCGTCGTTGCGGGCGAGATGTACGAGACGGGCGGCGATAAGATCAATCTCGCCAAGCGCTATTTGGTCGAGCAGGGCCAGGACGCTGAGATGCTCGAAGAGATGGACCGCGGCAGCGTCCTTCAGTTTGCGCAAGAGACCCTGGGCGTCGACGGTTGGGAGCTTCGTGAGCTCCTTTGGAACGAGTATTCGCCTCAATCGATGTGGCTTGTCTTCGCGTTGATCGGCCTGGGGTCACTCGTCTTCCTCCTGGCGTACGATCGAATCGTTCAGCACGCGAATCAGAACCCCGGCGCATCGTTCAACGTGAACGGTCCGATGTGGGTTCGCGTGGCGCTGATTCCGATTGTTGCCGTCTTCGTCTGGGCGAGCTTCAGCAGCGGCTCCATGCCCGTCTACTCCTTGCTTGGGATCTTCTCCGCGATGTTTGCGGCGACTTTCTTCCAGAAGTCTGAACCCGAAGTTCCCCCGCAGTCGTTCTAGCGCGTCTTGCTCGCGCGGCTGCACATCCATCGCGTGCTCAAGCGGCTGACGCTTGGGCTCGTCCTGCTGTGTGCGATACCCGCCGCCGCGCAGCCCGCGATCAGTCCATCCGGCGCGGCGAGTTCGTTTGTGCTCCGTCAGTCTCCCGCGTCTTCGCGGCGAGCTTCGGTCCTCGGGGAACCCGTTCGCGGTCACGTCTGGGAGGACAATTGGAACGAAGTGGAACCCGTTGAGATCGCGCTTTCCGCGATGGGTTTTTTCGTTCAGGTGTTGCACCTCGATGCGGGAGTGCGCGTATCACGCTGGATTGAGCCAGGTCCCGTCGATGCTTTCTTTCGCGATGCGCTCGCTTCCGAGTCTTCGTTCACGGCGCACGCTCGCGTGAGCGACGTCCTCGTTCTTTCGCTCATTGCCGGCGCTGCGGGGATGAGCATCGGGACCGCTGCGTACTCCGATGACGCACGTTTTTCGAGAAGCTTTCCTTTGATCGCCTTGCGTTCTTTTGCCTATACGGGCGCTTTGATCTCGCTCGTAAAACGGATCGCTTCCCGGCGTCGCCCGTTCTGTGAAGGCGATGAATGCGCGGCCGCCAATGAATCCTTCTTTAGCGGGCATTCCGCGTACGCGTTTACGGCGGCTTCTCTGATTTGCACGATGAGCCGCCAGGCTCAGCTTGGCTCGCGCGGTCTCCGCATTTTTCTCTGCGGGTTAAGTGTGCTCGCGGCTGCGGCGGTCCCGATGTTTCGGATGACGGCAGGACGCCACTACTTCTCCGACGTCCTCGTGGGCTCGGCGGTGGGTGTTCTCTCTGGGTTTGCTCTCCCGCGGCTAATTACGTTTTAGGATTCGTCGCGAGTTCGGTGGGCGCGTTGCAACATCCGAATGGGTAGTGTCGATGTTCGATCGAGCTGATTGATGACGTGGGCGAAATTGGGTCTTGCGAATGGACTGTGGAGCACCGGGATTCGGTAGCCGAGTCGTTGTCACGGGACGAGCTTCGTTTGGGGGAGAAGGAAGTTCTGACGGACAGATCCGTAGACTATCTCGATGCCCAGACGGTCGAAGAGTCCCTCCTCGCAACGACAGCTCTTTCGAGAGCTAGCGGGGATTGCGGTGAACCCCAATTTTCGTCGTAAACTAAGTCGAGAGACGGCTTGGTGGTCAAAGCGTGTCGTTCCAAGCGAATGGCCCGCGCGAGCAAGCACGATCGCGCGGTTTCAGATCCAATCGGACTACGGCGTGGTCGACCGTGACTACATTTTTGATGACCTGGAATCTGACTTTTTTGAGACGTTTGCGGAAGTTCTCGGGGAGGTTTCAAAAGCCGATTTCGACGCGATCGCCAAGCGTTGGCTGGAACTTCGTCTTCGGCAGATCATCACGGATGTTCCGAGCTTTATGGCGGACCTTCTTCGAGATACCAATGAGCAGAGGCGTGAGATCGGCCGGTTCCGAACTGCTGCCAAAGTTCATTCCTTTGCGGAGGAGCACATCTGGGATGACGGGCACCTCGAGCTCTTCTGGCTTGCCGAACACCCGAAGTGCTCCCTTGCGACAGCCTTCATGATCTACTTCCGCGCGACGCCGTGGGATATCGGCAAGACCGCTTTCGACAAAGAACGAGTCGCACTTGCGTCATTCCTGCGAACGCAGGTCGCTGCGGATCGCTATGGTGGGCGACTCTCCTACGACCCAGTGAGCGACCTTGGGTGGTCGAAACGAGAGATGACGAAGCACCTCGCGGCCATCCCTGCGCCAATGCGATTCCGCGTGGACAAGGGTAAGCTCGCGTCCGTTGGGTAACGCGAAAACGCCCCCAGAATGGAGGCGCTTTCTTCTCTTACGTTCTGCCTATTGGCCGCGGACCGTGATGCTTCCGCAGGCAGCGGTGCGGCCGTCGCGGGTGCGCACGTTGATCGCACCGCCACCGTTGCTTGGTGCGCGGGCGCGAAGCTCACTGGCGGTCTGACTCGTAATGCCAACCAACGAGCCGCCGACGCGCACCTCGGAGACGGCGTCGAGACCGCGGCCGCTAAGTACGACGTAGCCGCCGCGAACCGTGACGCTCAGGGTGGGGCGGCAGCTGAGTGCAGATTGTGCTGCCGTCGCGGTGGGCGCAGCGACCTGCGCCCCTGGGGTGACAGTCGCCGTCGCGGTTCCGGTGCTCACTGCGGGCCGGGCCGTGGGGGCAACGGTTGGGCTGACGGTGGCACCGGTTGTGCCTGGCGTCGCTGCAGGTCGCACGGTGGTCGTCGCGCTGCCGGTTGGGGTTGCGACCCGGGCGCCCGGCGTGACCGTGGTCCTTACTCGCCCACCTGTTGTTGTCGGGGTCGCGGTCGGCGTCACCGTCGCGGTGGCGCGACCGGTGCTGGTGGCAGGGCGCGCGGTCGGCGTCACCGTCGCGGTGGCGCGACCGGTGCTCGTTGCGGGACGTGCGGTCGGAGTGACCGTCGCAGTGGCGCGTCCGGTGCTCGTTGCGGGGCGTGCGGTGGGCGTGCTGGTGACGCGAACCGTCCCGCCGCCGCTGGTTGCAGGCCGCGCGGAGGTGGTCGGCGTCGCAGTTCTCGAGCCGCCAGTGGTGACCGTGACGCGTCCGCCGCCTTGGGGCTGCGCGGGCTGCGTGCGAACGGTGGCGCGTCCTCTCCCTTGCCCTCTACCGCGTCCTCGATTGGCGGGCGGCTGTGTGGTTACCGTCGCACGTCCTCGCCGCGGCGGTTGGCTTGGGGTCGCGGTGACGCGCACCGTCGCGCGCGGGCCATACCCTGGAGCGGGCTGCTGTCCTTGAGGACGCCAGTAGCCTGGATGATAGACGTAGTCGTTCCCTTGTTGTTCGCACGTTGGGTCGTGCCAAACCTGTCCGGGCTGTTGGTCGATATAATGTCCTTCAACCCAGACCCACTGACCGTTTTGAATCGCCCAGTGTCCTTCGACCCACACCATATCGCTGCGCGAAGCTTGGGTTCTTGGGGTTGCGGCGCGCACGGGCGGCGGAGCTTGGTGCACCACCACCGGCTGAGGCGCGGAATAGACCTGAGCGGGTTGGCGCTGGGTGACGGGGCGTCTTCCGTGCGTGACCGGAATGAAGCAGCCGGTCATCACCACGGCCGATAGCGCAAGAAGCCCGCCACGTGCCGCGTGTTTTACACGGGCACGAAGAGTGTGAATGGGGGACTTCAGATAAAGGGCCTTGCGGTCGTTTCTCATAGGTTCTCCTACCCTGATATGACGTTTGGCGACAACTCTGATTCAGTGCTCCCGCTCCGATTTGCTCGAAATCGACGCAACCGGCTGTTGCTGAGTTCGCCTGCGAGAGCTCAGCGGCGCTCAGCGTATTGGCAATCTGAGATACCACGGTCGGTTCGAAACGCTTCCCCGTCCCATGCGTAGGAGACCCAGGGACCGAGTTCGGGCGAACGCCTTCGCGAGCGAACGCGGCCGTTTCCATACCGTACGTGGGTTCGTCCCTCCCCGGGATGACACATCTCCGGCGCGACCTCGTACTCGTCGTCATGGGTCAGACACCGAAAGGCGAACGAAGGACGACCCTCTTCGAGGCGAACCAAGGCAAAACGTCGCCAGACCGAACCGCACTCCGAGCCGCAGGTATCCATTATCATCTCCACCCGGTAGAGCTGCGTCTCCACGTTTGGGACGGTCTCGGGTCGAAACACGGCGATCCCGGCGCCGTCCATGCAGATTTGCGCCCCGCCCGCGTGCGACGTGATCGCTCCTCCGAGAAAGCGCCATTGATCTTCTTCGCAGCGAAGAGTCCAGATCGCCGGGTGGCTCAACGCTCCACCGCGGTAGGGAACGATTCCTGCGATCAGGAATGTATCCGGAGCGATCTGTAGCGTTTTCACCCGTTTTGAATTTTCCGCGATCGGAAAGCTCAACATCGATGGTGGCTGAACGCCATTGGCGCGCTCTCCGATTAGGGTATCCCAGGGGACCGCGGCAAAGAGATCGTCTGGGGCGAGCGAGCACGTTTCCTCGGTTTCTGAATTGGCACCTTGAGCGGATTCGGCAGAGTTCCCTGTCGACACGCCTTCGTCCTCCACAGGCTCTTCGGGGGCGTCTCTTCGAGCCGGCTCGGCCGGTTCCAGCGCTCGGAAGATCTCCTCGAGCCTGGGGCTTGGGTTCGAACTCGCCTCCACATTCGCTTGCTCAAGATTCGGGGGCCGCTGCTCCGAGCTCCTCTCCTCGAGATTGGAGGTAGGTTCAGAACAAGCGAAGAGCGTCAGCGCGATCATCGCGGAGGACAGCTTTCGGAAAGATTTTCGGAAGGAAAAGCGCATGGACGTTGTGTTGTAGGGGCGTTTGCTGGTTCTGGAGCCTGAACGGCACACGAACCGCCCGAATTCAGACAAAAAATGACCCAACTTGAGCACAAAGTGAAAAAAGGCGTTCGCCTCTCCACGGATCTTTTGGTTGCCGAACGGACCTCCAATTTCCGCCATAGTTGTGCAAAACCCAAGCCAAGGGCTATGCTCTCGGTCCTACGCCCATGAGCCGAACTTGCCAGCGCTGTAATCACGAAAACACCGGGGAGGCCCGCTTCTGTCTCCAGTGCGGTGCGATGCTCGATACCGCGGATGTTGAGCCGAGCGAAGATCCGATGGTGGGCCGAGTACTGCTTGGGCGCTACCGAGTGAAATCGGTTCTCGGTGAAGGCGGGATGGGCAAGGTCTACCTCGCTGAGCAGAAGATGGGGACGGCCACGCGAAAGGTCGCCATCAAGACGCTTCATCCGGAGCTCAGCCGCGACCCTCAGCTCGTGGGCCGGTTCCATCGTGAGTGCGAGACGGTGATTGAGCTGCACCACCCGAACACCGTGCAGTTTTATGACTTCGGCGATCTTGAGGACAACACCCTCTTTATCGTGATGGAGTTCATCAAGGGCGAGGACTTGGCGCGCCGACTTTTACGAGGCGCGCTCTCTGTTCCGCTCTGCGACAAAGTTATTATTCAGATCTGCGGCTCTCTCGCCGAGGCGCATCAGCGCGGCGTCGTTCACCGAGATCTAAAGCCTGAAAACGTTCTGCTCACCTCCCGCGGTGGTCAGGAAGACTTCGTTAAGGTGCTCGACTTCGGGATTGCGAAACGCTCCGAAGCCGAGGACGAGTCCCGCACCAAGCTCACTCAGCAGGGGATGGTCCTGGGGACGCCGCCTTATATGAGCCCGGAGCAGTTTAGCGGGAAGACCCTCGATGCGCGCTCCGATATCTACAGCCTTGGCGTGATGGCGTACGAGATGCTCTCGGGACGCCTTCCCTTCGAGGCGAAGACTCCCTGGGAGTGGGCCACCAAACACCTTACCGCGCAGCCACATCCCATCGATGCGCTGCCGAACGCGCACCAAATCCCGCTTCATAAAAAGAATGCAGTGATGCGGGCGCTGGCGAAGAATCGCGATGACCGTCACCCCGACGTAACCTCGTTTATGCAGGAGTTCACGGGCGCGAGCGATCCTCAGCACGCATGGACCCTCGCGACGAATACCAACCTATCGAAATCGCAACAGCCGGTTCAAGCACCCGCGATGGGCGCGGCGTCATTCCAGCCGACCCCGACGCCTCACGCCGCTCAGACTCCCGCCCCGGGCCACCTCGGGTACGGCGGGGCGCCCGCAGGATATGCGACGCCCTCCGGGCCGTACCCGGCTCAGAACTCCGGCCCGCATCAAGCGCAATCTTCCGGTCCCTACGCGCAGGCGCCGATTCACCCAACGCCGCCTCCGACGCACTACCCGTCGGGACAGATGGCGATTCCGGAGAACAATACCGGCAAGGGGCTCATCGTCGGGCTGATCGGCATTCTGGTCGTCTCGGTACTTGGCGTCGCCGCTTGGAAAATCCTGGGCGACGATGGTGGGCAACCGACGACTCAGAACCAGCAGACAACGCAGACCACGCAGCCGCCGAATACGAATAACGGCGGTGTGGTTGTGACGCCCCCGTCAATGCAACCGACGCCCGTGCAACCGGATATGAGCGCGATGGTCGCCGAGCCGAGCATGGAAGCCACGATGGTGGCGGAACCGACGATGGAAGCGGAAACACCGATGGTGGAGGAGTCCAACATGACTTCGATGCGGGTGCGGATGGTCGCTCGGATGCGCACGAATATGACGCAGATGACGCAGATGACCTCGGAGATGGCTTCTGGAGTCGACGTCTCCGGTTTTGTTCGGAACGCAGAAGCCGCCCTCGGATCGAATAACGTGCCCGCCGCGATCGTCGCGCTCCGCCGGGCCCGGCAAGGGGACCCCTCAAACGCAGATGTTCGCCGCGTGCAGCAGCAACTCTCGCGCGTCGGTGGACGGCGCGTGGGTCAGCTTATGATGCGCGGTTGTCCGCAAGCCCAAGCGCTCTACCGAGACCTACGATCCGTCGGAGCCCATGGTGGCGCCCGGACCCATTTCGCGGGTTCGGATTGGTGTCCCGAGCCCTAGCACTCGCACCCGTTGATTTACTCAGAATGTCGCGTCGCGGCACTGGGCTAGACGTCCGAAAGCGCCGCTGGCGCG
>JAHDCI010000344.1 GCA_020629955.1 Myxococcota bacterium
TATCCTCAAATGGTCGCCCGAGTTCTCTCAACCCTTGCGGAGTCGACCGGTGTCGACGTTCCCAAGATTCTTAGTGGACAGGAGGTGCGCTAATGGGTGGTGCGATTCTCGCTCTATTGATGATCGTCGGTGTTGCATTCGTCACCATCGCGCTGGTCGTCAAGAACCTACTCTATGTATGCGACCCCAACGAAGTGTTGGTGTTTAGCGGACGTAAAAAGAGCCATGGTGGTGGACTCAATACCAACTACCGGATTGTCAAAGGTGGACGCGCGATTCGCGTACCCTTCTTTGAGACGGTGGATCGTATCGACCTCACGAATATGATCATCGAGGTCACGGTCCGTAACTCGTACTCAAAGGGAGGAATCCCGCTCACGATTCAAGGCGTCGCGAACGTGAAGGTGCCGGGTGAAATGCCTCTCCTTCATAACGCGCTCGAGCGCTTCCTGGGACGCTCCCGGGAGGACATCATGCGTGTCGCTCGTGAAACACTAGAAGGCAACCTTCGTGGTGTCCTGGCGGGTCTTACCCCGGAAGAAGTGAACCGTGATAAGGAACGTTTTGCGCGTGAACTGACCGAAGAGGCTCACAAGGACCTCGACGCGATTGGGCTCGTTCTTGACACGCTCAACATTCAGAACGTGAGTGATGAGGTGGGTTATCTCGATGCGATCGGCCGAATGCGTTCCGCACGTATTCGCCGGGATGCTCAGGTCGCTGAAGCGGCGGCAAACGCGGACGCCGCAGAAGTTCGCTGGCAGAACATCATGCGTGGTGAGATGGCAAAGATTCAGGCGGACATTGAGATCCTTCGGAAGGAAAACGAACGACGTATTGCGGATGCTCGTACGCGTCGGGAAGCGATGATCGCCGAAGAGCGAGCGACCGTTCAGGCCGATGTCGCTCAGGCAGAAGCCGAGGTCGCAATGCAAGACGCTCGAATCGAGCAGATTCGGTTGAAGCTGCAGGCGGATATTGTGCGTCCTGCCGAGGCCCGACGAGACGAGTCGATCGCGGCAGCGAAAGCCAACGCGGCGAAGATTGTGGAGCAGGGCAAAGCGACCGCAGGTGTGCTTCGGGATCTCGCCAAATCGTATCGCGGACAAGGAACCGCCGGACGCGATGTTCTTCTCATGCAGAAGCTCGTCCCGGTGCTCTCCCAAGTCGCCGGCACCATCGGTGATCTCCGTGTCGATCGCCTGACGGTCATCGGAGCCGGTGATGGAAATGGGGGCAAGAAGGGGGAATCCCTCGCGGGAAAGCTCGTCTCCGCGAATGAGCAGGTGAAAGCGGCAACGGGCGTGGACTTCTCGCAGGTTCTTCGAGACAAATACGGGGAGTATCCCAGCGACGCACCTCCGGCCGAATAGCGGAGTGTAGAGAAAACGAGGATTGAACCCTCTCTCTCGTCCTCGAAACCAAGCAGGGGCATCGATATTTCGGTGCCCCTGCTATTTTTTGGCCATACACAACGATTCGCAAAAATAGGAATGAGCTGTGTGTGTCGGGTGAGTAACACCCGAGTGTGAACGGCTTGAAGAACGACGCTCATTCAGCTAGGCAGTGCTCACCATTTGGAGGTACTGATGCGCCGTTTTCTTTTCTGCTCACTTCTCTTCGCGCTCGCTGCTTGTGCCAGCGATGAACCCTTTGCTCCCGAAGACCCCAGCCTCGCGACGGAGATCGCGGATGCAAAGGCCGACGGCGCGTTTGGCGTCGAGGAGATCGCGCTCGGCGATTCCGCGACCGGCGAAGCAGGTGGTTCTGCATTTTCGCTCTTCGCGATCGACCTAAACGAAGGTGACGAGTTCACGGTTGAACTCTCTGCGACGGCCGGTGACCTCAACCCCGCGGGCTATCTCTACTTCGGCACTGACAGTTACCAGCGCCCCGCGAGCTACGACGTCGGTGATCAAGCTGTCACGTTGAACTACGTGGCTTCACGTTCGGGTCTTTTTCACATCGTGGTGAAGGCCTACCGTGAACAAGGTACTGGCTCGTTCAGCCTAGCGACGGCCTGCACTGGAGGACCTTGCGCCGGCATCTCGAACGATCCGATCGCGCGCGCCAGCACATGCATCATGGACGCCGCCGAATGCTCGCTCCTCGCCCTCCCCGACTACGGCGGACGCGTTGGCGCCGCTCGAGCCCGCTCGATTTTTGAGGGCTGCCTCGCAGACGGCCCATGCAACGGCGTATGTGATGGCGACAACGCCGAGACCTGCGACCGCATCATCGACGAGCTCCCGGCGCTCGCCGATACGCGCGAGACCTGCCACGGTGAGCTCATCGCGTGCTTTGACGCGTGTCGCGAGATCGAAGGGTACTACACCGCCGAGACGCTTGAAGACTCTGCCGCTGGTGCCTGCTTCGATGGCTACAATGGAAACTGCCTCGACTATATGAATCGTCACACGGAGTGCGGCGGTGACGAGCTGGTCGCATCTTCGACCAACGCGTGTGAGGCACTCTGCGATTCGTCCGAGGGCGCATTCGACGAAGGACCGTTCGATGGCTGCTATGACGGATGTTCGGACACCAAGGCGGACAATCGCGCCTATATCGACGAACTCTCGATCGAACTCGGCGAGTTCTTCGACATTGAGGACTACAACGACCTCTTCCCGGTCACGGACGAATACGTTCCGGCCGCGATCCTGGCGGCGGCCCGGTCCTGGGCCTCGGACAACGCTGAAGAAGGTTGGACCCTTGAGGTCCGTGAGGGTGAAACGATCGAGATCCGCGAGAGCGGAAATAAGATCCTCGGCTGGATCCTCATCCTCGACGATGTGCCAGACGACAACCCGCCCCTCTTCGACGGCGCCGGATATAACCTTTACTTGGACGGTGACGGCGATGCCGTGCACGCGACCCGCTGGGAAGGCTGAGCGAACGCTCTTTTGAGCGAATGCGGCGTCACCTCGGTGGCGCCGTTTTTTGTTTGTTGGGGCGGAGAACTCGGTCAGTCGCGATGCACGCGATCATTTTTGGCAACTGAGCGCGCCGGTGGCCGAAGACGGGGGTATGGCGACACCGGTTCGAATGGTTTTGGA
>JAHDCI010000088.1 GCA_020629955.1 Myxococcota bacterium
TCGTATCGCGGAGGTGCGGCATGAGCGAAGATTTTAAGCCCTTGATGAGCAGCCGTTACGGCGAGAAGGATAGTCACACGATCGCGGTCGCTGAGAAGCTTGGCGCGTATCGGGTTGCCCGAC
Organism: Myxococcota bacterium; assembly: GCA_020629955.1. GTDB lineage: Bacteria > Myxococcota_A > Polyangia > Polyangiales > Houyiibacteriaceae > JAHDCI01. Next base: position 124 of record JAHDCI010000088.1, read on the forward strand.
GCGCGCTCACGATGATGCGGCCGGAACAGCTCAAAGAAGAGGTCAAAAAGGCCTCGCTGCGTGGTCGTGGGGGCGCAGGCTTCCCGGCGGGCATCAAGTGGGGGTTCTTAAATCCCGGCGAAGGCGAGCAAGTCTATCTCGTCATTAATGGTGACGAGAGTGAGCCGGGGACGTTCAAGGATCGCACGATTCTGAACCAGGACCCGCACCGGCTCATCGAAGGCATTCTCATCACCTGTTACGCGATCGGCGCGCACTGCTGCTACGTCTACATCCGCGGCGAGTTGAAACACTCCATCGATATCCTTGATGCGGCGCTCGCGGAGGCCCGCCAGAAGGGCTACGTCGGCGAACGACCGTTCGGCAAGCCGCACGAGATTCAGATCTACACGCACCAGGGAGCTGGTGCGTACATCTGCGGCGAAGAGACGGCGCTGCTCAACAGCCTGGAAGGTCGGCGCGGCGAGCCGCGGCTCAAGCCGCCGTTCCCCGCCATCAAGGGTGCCTTCCAGCAGCCGACGATCGTCAACAACGTCGAAACGATCGCGAGCGTCCCCGACATCATCGAGATGGGCGGCGAAAAGTGGTGCAATCTCTCACGCCTCGCGCCCCGCGACGGCGGACAGCGTCTCTACGGTATTAGCGGTCACGTAAAGCGTCCTGGGGTCTACGAGGCGCCGGTCGGCATCACGATGCGTGAGCTTATCGATGTCTACGGGGGCGGTATGCTGAACGACCGTCCGCTCAAAGGCGTCATCCCGGGAGGCTCGTCGACGCCGATTCTCGACCCCAACCGCAAGGTCGAAGCGCCCGACGAAGAGCATCCACTTCATCAGTGGCACGGCATGAGCGAGATCGACGTTCCGATGGGCGTGGATACCTACCGCGCTCTCGGCACCATGCTCGGCACCTGCTGCGCGATCGTCATGGACGACACCGTAAGCATGGTGGAAGCGTGTCGAAACCTGATGCGTTTCTACAAGCATGAGAGCTGCGGCCAGTGCACACCTTGTCGAGAAGGTGGGGCCTGGCTTGTGGACGTCCTGAACGGTTTGTGCGAAGGCCGCGGTACCGAGGAAGACGTTCATATGCTGGTCGAGATTGGCAACAATATGATGGGCAACACGATTTGCGCGTTCGCGGAGGGTACCGCAATGCCGCTTCTCGGTTTGGTCCAGAAGTACCGCGAAGAGTTTGTCGCTGCCGCCCAAGGCGGAGAGCCGCTCATTACGCGTCATGACGACTCAACGCGTCGTCAGTTCCAGGGAGGGCAGGCGTGACCACCGCCGGATTTGTTCTTTTCGCGATCTCATCCGTGATCGCGTTCTTCAGTGCGATTGCAACGGTCGGCGCCCGAGTGCCGCTCCGTGCCGCGCTCTTTTTGATGGTGCACATCATCTCGCTCGCAGGCCTCTACCTGACCCTCTCCGCGCACATGCTCGCGGCGGTTCAGCTCTTGGTTTATGCCGGCGCGGTCGTTGTTCTCTTCGTCTTCGTCATCATGCTCATCGGCCCTGCGTCGGAGACCAAACCCACCATGAAAAATATGGGGATAAGGTTGGTCAGCTTGATAGGCATGATCCTCTTCACGGTGACGCTCGCTTTCGCCCTCGTTTCGCACGCCGCGGATTGGGTTGCGATCGAGACGAGCTTCGGCACCGTCGAAGCCGTCGGGCACGAACTCTATCTCAACACTCTGGTTCCATTCGAAGTCGTGTCAGCGACGCTCACCGTGGCCATTGTTGGTGCGGTCGCGATCGCGCGAAAAGCGACGGAGTTTGAAGTCGGAGAAGCCAAGGCCGCCCGTCAGGCGACCATCGACGCGCTCGAAGAAGCGCGCCAGGAAGCGGCGTAATCATGGAAATCGGACTCGGCGCTTACCTCGGCCTTGCGATGGTCCTCTTTGGGATCGGCGCTTCAGGCTTCCTCATGCGGCGCAACGCGCTCATTCAGCTCATGAGCATCGAAGTGATGCTTAACGCGGTCAACATCGTCTTCGTGGCGGTAAACCGTTTTCACCCCGCCGACCATGTCGGCCAGATTTTCTCGTTCTTCGTGATCGCCATCGCCGCCGCGGAAGCTGCCGTCGGCTTGGCTTTGGTCATCGCGCTCTTCCGTATCAAGAAGACGGTCGAGTCGGACAACGCCGACACGTTGAGGCACTAACATCATGGAAAATAATCTCATTCCATGGATTATCGCGCTGCCCTTTGCGAGCGCGATCGCGATTGGTCTTTCGGGCCGCTTCTCGACGCACGATAAGCTCGATGAAGAAGGCATCCGCAAGCATCGCGGCATGATCCACACGCTCGCGGTTGGATCCGTCGGGCTCTCATTCCTAATCGCCGTGAAGCTCTTCATCGAGCTCCACAATCCCGACCTGCCCGCCCGGGTTCTTACCTCGCACGTCTTCGATTGGTTTGACATCACCATTCCGAGCGCGAGCGGATTCCGGGATGTGCCGATCGCCGCGAGCTTTGTTCTCGATTCGCTGAGCGGCCTGATGACCTTGGTCGTGACCGGCATCGGCACGCTCATTCACCTCTACGCCACAGGCTACATGGAGGACGAAGAGAGCTATGCGCGGTTCTTCTGTTATCTGAATCTCTTCACCGCTTCGATGCTGATCTTGGTGCTCGGCAGCAACTTCCCGCTGATGTTCGTTGGCTGGGAAGGCGTTGGCCTCTGCTCCTACCTCCTCATCGGCTTCTGGTATGAGACGCCGGAATACGCGGCAGCTGGACGCAAAGCATTCGTCGCCAACCGTATCGGTGACCTCGGTGTTCTTGTCGGAATGTTCGCGCTTGTCTCCGTTGCAGGCAGCTTCGAGTTCTCGGAAATCAACCGCGCCGCTTCAATGATGAACGGTGAGTTCACGATGGGCGGCGTTGCGCTCGGTACGACCGCCACGGTCGCTTGTCTCTTCCTCTTCCTCGGATGTACCGGGAAATCTGCGCAGGTTCCGCTCTTCGTTTGGCTTCCAGACGCGATGGCGGGCCCCACACCGGTCTCGGCCCTGATTCACGCTGCGACGATGGTTACCGCCGGCGTCTACCTGTGCTGCCGGCTCTCGCCCATCTTCCTCGAGTCTCCAACGGCCATGACTGTCATTGGCGTCGTCGGATCCATCACGGCGCTCATGGCTGCCTCGATCGCAGTGGTTCAACGCGAGATGAAGCGCATCCTTGCGTACTCGACGGTTTCTCAGCTCGGCTTCATGTTCGCCGGCGTTGGCGTCGGCGCGTTCTCGGCCGGATTTTTCCACGTCTTCACGCATGCATTCTTCAAAGCCTGCCTCTTCCTTGGTGCCGGCTCGGTGATGCACGCTGTCCACGCCCATGGTGACGCGGACATCTTTAAGCTCGGCGGAATGAAGAAGTACACGCCGATTACGCGAGCGACGTTCCTTCTTTCAACCGCGGCCATCGCCGGCTTCCCGCTTACCGCCGGTTTCTTCTCAAAGGACGAGCTTCTCCTCGGCGCGACGACGATCGCGATGAACGAGACGGCCCTGCCGAGCTGGCTCGGTTGGCTCGTTGCGATTTCGCTTTTCCTCGCGGCGACGATGACCGCGTTCTACATGTTCCGCCTCTACTACCTCACGTTCACCGGTGACTATCGCAGCGCCGATCATGGGCATGACGCACATGGCGAAGAGGGGCATGACGAGGACGCCCATCATGATGATGACCATCACGACCACGCGTACGACGCGCATCCTCACGAATCTTCGTGGCAGATGTGGGTGCCGCTTGCGGTTCTCGCCTTTGGTGCGATCGCCGTCGGCTTCCTTGGCCTTCCGCACGCGTTCCACCTGCCAAACTGGTGGGGACACTGGATGGACGCGTCCATTTCGCATCTCCCGGGCTTCGGACCGGATGACGAAGTCACCAACATGACGCCCGTCTACATCGCGATGACGCTCGGTGTTGCCGCGTGGGCCATCGGCATGGGTCTCGCGACGGTGCTTTACCGTGAGAAGAACGAAGATACCTTTACGCCGAAGTTCCCGAAGCCGGTCTTCAACTTCCTCTTCGACAAGTGGCGCGTGGACGAGGCTTACGAAGCGACGATCATCGGTGGAAACCGGGGCCTCGCGAAGTTCGCCGGGCGCATCGATAAGAGCTTCGTCGACACGGTTTTCACTGGCATCCCGGCGTTTGTCGTAAAGATGGCCAGCTGGCTCTTTACCCGCATCCAGGTGGGCGCGGTGCACGCATATGGCGCCGTCCTCTTGGTAGGCGTTCTCGGTCTCGGCTGGTGGTTCATGTATCCCCACCCGACGCTCGACGTTCAGACCTCCACCGATTCTGCGGAAATCACTGCGGCGCCCGGACTAGGCTACACCTACCGCTTCGACATGGACGACGATGGGAACTTCGACTTCCCGCAGGCTCCACAAGCGCTTGAGATCGATTTCGAAGACGATGCGTCCCGAATGCAGATTCAGCGGGTCGTCGCTCGGGTGCGGGCTGCGATTGCGCCCGTCCGCTGGCCGAACGATCGTTCTGCTCTCGGTCACCTTAAAGATCGAAATCGCCGCATCTACGAGCTTCACCCCCCAACCTCAGAGATCGCGGATCTGCAGCGCATCCTCCAAAACGTGGATGGCGTCGAGGCGATCCATTGGCACGCCGCCGGTCATGAACGCGTCTTCGGAGACGCCGGAAACGCCGCGTTTGACTACAACGAAGAAGATTTCGTTGGTTATATGCTCACCGTCGCACAGGCGGATGGTAGCGAGCAGGAGATGCGGGTCCTCCCAGAACTGACCATTATCCCGGATTCCTTCTTCCCCCGAGTTCAGTTCGAAGGCTCGCCTCCGCGTGTGGGCTTCGACGAAAACGGCCGCATCAAGATCTTCCCGACCGCGACGGTGAACGATGCGGGTGAGCCTGCCACGCGGCCGGATTCGGTGCTCGTTGGCGGCGTCCGACAGGACGAACCATTCCTTCTCGGCCTCGGGTCCTTTGCGACCGTCGCTCAGTATCGAATGGAAGTCTTCCCGATCGTCCGCGCTCGCGTCGAAGTTCGGAACGCTTTCGGTAACACCGCCAGCGAAGAAATCGAGATTGTCCTGAAGGAGTCTGCTCCCGAGCGAGTTGCGCTTGGCGGGGAGGTGCGCCGATGACTGAAATGCTTACGACCGAGCTTCTTACGACGCTCCTCATGATCCCCTTCTTGGGCGCGCTCGTCGTGCTCTTCATGCCGCGGCAGTGGCATGACGCGATCCGCCGCTTCTCAGTCGGCATTATGATCGTCGAGTTCCTGCTCTCGCTTCTTCTCATTCCGAGTGTGGCGGAGTTGCTCGGCGCAGGCGTCGACAGCGCTTTCTTGATGCCCGACTATGCGGACGGTCAGTTTCAGTACGTCTCCGCGACCCCGTGGATTGAGACGTTCGGCATTCAGTACAAGGTCGGCATCGACGGCCTCTCGCTTTGGCTCGTTCTCCTGACGACGCTGCTCACACCGATTGCGCTCTACGCTTCGTGGCTGAGCGTGAAGACGAAGGTGAAGGAATACGCTCTTGCATTCCTGCTTCTGCAGGTCGGCATGCTCGGAGCGTTCTTCTCTCTCGACCTCTTCCTCTTCTATATCTTCTGGGAGCTGATGCTCGTGCCCATGTACCTGATCGTCGGTATCTGGGGCGGCAAGGATCGCGTCTACGCGGCCGTGAAGTTCTTCCTCTACACGATGGTCGGCTCGCTGATGATGCTTATCGCGATCCTCTGGGTGGTCGGAAACTACAAGGGCCTCACTGGGCACTACACCTTCGACCTCATCGCGCTTCGCGACATGATCATTCCGTTTGAGGATCAGATCTTCCTCTTCCTCGCGTTTATCGTCGCCTTCGCGATTAAGGTTCCGATGTTCCCGTTCCATACCTGGCTGCCGGATGCGCACGTTCAGGCTCCGACGGGTGGATCGATCATTCTTGCGGCCGTCATGTTGAAGCTCGGAACCTATGGATTCCTCCGCTTCGCCATGCCGATGTTCCCGCTCGCCAGCCAGTGGGCCGGACCGACGATTGCTGCGATCGGTATCATTGGCATCATCTACGGCGCGTACTGCGCGTGGGTGCAGCAGGACGTCAAGAAGCTCGTCGCCTACAGCTCGGTCAGCCACATGGGCTTTATCGCGCTCGGTATCTTTGCGCTGACGCCTCATGGCCTGAATGGTGCGATTCTGCAGATGGTCAACCACGGTGTTTCGACCGGCGCGCTCTTCATTCTTGTCGGTGTGATTTACGAACGCCGCCATACGCGTAACCTCGATGAGTTCGGCGGTCTCGCGAAGGTCATGCCCTGGTACGCGGTGGTCTTCATCATCGTTTCGATGAGCTCCATCGGCCTTCCTGGCACGAACGGCTTCATCGGCGAGTTCATGATTATGAGCGGCGCCTTCATGTCGACGTCCTTCATTGGTCTAGGCCAATGGGGCGGTCTCTTCGCGCTCCTCGCGGCGACCGGAGTCATTCTCGCGGCCATCTACATGCTCCACGCGGTCCTCAAGATTTTCTGGGGCAAGATTGACCGCAAAGAGAACGAGAACCTTCCGGACCTCGGACGCCACGAATGGATCGCGCTCGCGCCCCTCTTGGTGCTCGTCTTCTGGATTGGCTTCTTCCCGAAGACCTTCCTCGACGACAGCCGCCCGGCCGTCGACCAGTTCATCACCGACTTTAACGACAAGTTCTCCGCCTCTCAGGGGAACGACGAGCTTCGTTTGTGGCATCCCAACGCGGAGTTCCACCAGGCTCCCGCTAACGACGCAGAGACCCCGCAACTCGCTCTGCTTGAAGGAGAAGACCGATGAACGATTGGCTCTTCGTTGCGCCGCTTCTAATCCTCGGCCTCGGCTCCATCTTGATGATGCTTGTCGATGCATTTGCGAAGGAAAAGTCCGAGCTCGCCATCCTCTCCAGCATCACGATGGGTGTGGCTGGAATGATTTCCGCATCCGCGCTCCTCAGTGGCGCAGAAGCGGCCGATGCACCCGAGATGGTCACTCGCTTTCTGGCAGTCGATCCCGCGGCGCTTTTCTTCGACGTGGTCATCTGCTTCGGCGGCGCACTGAGCGCCCTGCTTGCCGGCGGCTATCTTCGTGAGCACGGGCTCGAGCGAGGTGAGTTCTACGTTCTCCTCACGTTGACGACGCTCGGCGCGGTTGTGCTCGGACGCTCGACCGACATGCTCTCCCTCTTCGTTGGCCTCGAGACCATGTCGCTCGGTGTCTATGCGATGGTCGCTTTCCGCCGAGGTTCTTCCACTGCCATCGAAGGTGCGGTGAAGTACTTCCTCCTCGGCTCCTTTGCCGCTGCGATTCTCCTCTTCGGTAGCGCGCTGATGTACGCCGCGACGGGCTCCACGAGCTTCACCGGCATCGCCGCTGCGATGGGCGATGCGGATCCGAAGCTGGTTCTCATCGGGCTCCTGCTCATCATTGCTGGCTTCGGCTTTAAGGTCAGCGCGGTTCCGTTCCACATGTGGACTCCGGATGCGTATGAGGGCGCGATCACACCGGCGACGGCATTTATGAGTGTCGCGGTGAAGTCCGCTGCGTTCGCGGTCTTCGTTCGGATTCTTTTCGTAACGTTCGGAGATGAGCTGTCGATGAGCCTCGCCTCGGGCTGGCCGCCTGTTCTCGCGGGTCTCGCAGCGCTCACGATGGTCTACGGCAACATCGCCGCCGTCGGGCAGGAGAACGTTAAGCGTATGCTCGCGTACTCCTCGATCGCACACGCTGGCTATATCCTGGTCGGTATCGTCGCGGCGTTCCGAGTTGGAAGCGAAGCGGTGAGTGCGGTCCTTTTCTATCTGCTCGCGTATACCTTCAGTAACATCCTCGCGTTTGGGTCGCTGATTCTCCTCGGCTCCCGCGGTCGTGAAGCCGTCTCTTTCAACGACCTTCGCGGGGTGGGCCGTCGTCATCCGATGGCCGCGCTTCCGTTCATTCTCGGGACGCTCTCGCTGATGGGCTTCCCGCCCACCGCAGGCTTCCTTGCAAAGTACTACGTATTCAGCGCTGCGGTTCAGGCGGGTGGATCGATGATCCTGCTCGCCATTCTCGGCATGCTGACTTCGGCGATCGGCGCTTTCTACTACCTCCGCGTGACGGTCTTTATGTTCATGCGTGACCCGGAGCCGGGTCAGGTGAAGGCGATTCCGATGAAGTCGGGTTACGTCGTTGGTGCGCTCGCGATTTCCTCGCTCTTTGTTCTTGGTCTTGGTGTGATGCCAGGCGATGTGCTCGAAGCGGCGTCACGCGCTGCCTCGCTGCTCCTTGGTTGATCGACGGCTCATGCGGCCGTTTCTCGTCACACTCGCGCTCGCGCTCGCCGGATGTTCATCCTGCGGGCGCGAACCCGTTGAGCAGGGTGAGAACCCGAGCGGCGAGACCGAAACGGAGACCGCGTCAGGACAGCTCGGCACGCTACGGGGCCGGGTGATTCTTGCGGAAGGAACCGAGCTTCCTTCGTATTCCAGTGACGATATCCAGGGAGATGTGATTTTGCAGGCTCCTGAAGGGTGTCCGCCGCCGCGCCGGGGAGATCGTGCGCCCGTAAGCCTCGCCGAAAACGGCGGACTGACCGGCGTGATGGTGTACGCCGAGGGGGAGCGTGGCGCCTTCTTCGAACAGCTTGGCGAAGTCGAACCCGTTGTCCGCGAACTTCGTATCGTGAACTGTCGCCTTGAGCCTCAGCTTGTTGTCGCGGTTCGTGGCGATACGCTTCGGATGATCAACGAATCGGAGCATCCGTTCTTGCCCCAGTTTGGCCGAAGCCATGTCATGCGCGCGCTCGTCTCCGGACAGCCTCAAGACAAGGTTCTCGACGAGGGCGGTATTCACTCGGTTCGATGCGGCTACGGCGCTTCTTGCGGAAGATCCGACGTTGTCGTCGGGCATAGCCCCGTGTTCACGATCTCCGAAGATGGCACCTTCGAAATCACAAACGTGCCGGTCGGCATTCCCATTTCGGTCCGTGCATGGCATCCGCTTTTCCTAGAGAGCCCCGCGGTTCAGGCTGAAATTCGTCCGGGTGGGGAATCTGAGGTTGAGATTGTACTCACCCCGGTCGAGCGACCGCAGGAGCCAGCAGAAGCCGAGGGAACAGAGGGGCCGGACACACCGGAAGATCCTTCCGCCGTTCTCTATTAGGGCTGGTCCCGGTGCGATCCTTCGGGTTTTCCAGGGTTGGCGGCTCTGACGAAGCACAACGAATCATTGCCAGTTAGTGAACGGCTGTTGAAATTTCATTCACATCGCGCATCATGAGCGCGATGCTTAGTGACTTTTCTGGCCGCGCGAGACTTTGGTGCTCGTTCCTCCTCTTTTTGGGAGCATGTCAGGTTTCTCATCCTGAGCTTGCGTCTGATGACGCTGCAATGGGGGAAGATGCCGGCGCCGATGTTGGAGAAGACGTCTCCAGCGACGGTCCCGTAATGTCCGATATCGGGCCTGGTGATGTCGGACCTGTTGATGTCGGACCTGTTGACGTAGGACCTGTTGACGTAGGACCGCCGGATGTTGGACCTCCCGATGTTGGGCCCGATACCAGCCCAGATGCACCCGTCGATGTTGGCCCGGATGCGGCGGACGCGTGTTCTCCCGTCCCCGAGGTGTGCGATGGTCTTGACCAAGACTGCGACGGAGTCCCCGACAACGATTGCTGCATTCCTGGGACCACGATGGACGAGTCCTGCGAGCTCGGCTTTCTCCAAGGGCCCTGTGCTCGTGGCCGCCTCGTCTGTGATTCCGAAGGAAGCGGCTTCGAGTGCACGCAGGTCACGTTCCCTCTCGCACCGGCCTGCGGCAACGCTGTCGATGAGGACTGCGATGGGAGCATCGACGAGACGCCCATGATTCTGCTCGACCGCGACCGCGACGGGTTCGGAACTCCCACGGCCTTTTGTGGTGACGCAACCCCTGCGGAAGTTGGCGGAGATTGCAACGATGGGAATCCACGAATCTATCCGGATGCCCAGGAAATCTGCGGGAATACGATCGACGAAGACTGCAACGGCGAGGACCTTGAGTGTGGCGTTTGCGAGCGCTTTCAGATCGCCGGAAGAACGTATTTGGCGTGCGATCGCGTGACGAATTACGAGACCGCGCGAATCGGTTGTGCCTCGCGGGGCGCCCGCCTGGTGGAGATTAACAGTCTCGCCGAGCAGAATGCGGTGTGGGAAGCTGTCGCTTCACGTGAATGGGAAGCCGTTTGGATTGGGCTTCGGCAAGAGCCAGGGCCAGACGACACGTCGACATGGTCTTGGATCGGGTCCGCTTCACCAGTCCCACTTTCGTTGCCAGACGATTGCGATGAGATGTTCTGTCAGTTCTTCCTGAACCAGCCCAACGATCGTTGGGGCGGGCCTTCCGGTGAGAACTCGGACGCGCGCTGCATGACGATGGAGACGGTTGAGCATGTTTCGGGGCCAATGTACGAGCCGACGGAACCAGACGGCTCATGGAATGATCGGCACTGCGATCTCAATATGTATCGCGCGATCTGCGAGTTCTAGCGATTTGAATCACGCTCGTTAGCCGGCTGGTGAAAACGTCCGAAGCCGCTTCGCGGTGTTTTCACGCACTCAAACGCCATCCAATTTTCGCCACGTACGTACAATGCGAGCCCAATAGTCGGACGCATCTGCGCCCGCCAAAATCGAGCGAATCAACATCGGCCCTTTCTCACCAGCCTGCTCGTCTCGCTTTTAGGGGCGAACCGAGATTCGAGTTTCGCCCCCAGCCCGAATCCGAACCCGGCGCGTAACGCCTGTCCCCTGTCCACCGGGTTGGATTCGAACGCGGTGCAAGCCCGCGGGGAGCCGGAAGGTTCCGGGGGCTTCGCCGAGACGTCGCGACCCGAGATAAACGTAGGCCCAGCCGCCCGGAACGATCACGCGTAGGGAGCCGCTTCCTCGCCGCATGTTGGGGCGATCTTGCATCGGCGATGGCTCCGGGATGGCGGCGGCGTCCTCGGGCGGTGATGCATCCGGCGCCGATGCATCCCGCGCCGACGCATCTTGGGAACCCGCATCCTCTCGCACTTCCATGCTCGCATCCTGCGAGTCGGCGGAAGACGCTAGCGAGTCCGAGGCATCTTGGCTTGGCGCGTCGGGGGCGGAAGCGTCGGGGGTGGAGGCGTCTGGGGGGGAAGCGTCGAGCGCGGACGTACCCAGGCCTGTATTCTCAGGCAGGGAGGTTGAGTTTTCGCGTCCGTCTCCGAGCTCACTCGATTCATCCCGTAGAAACCATGCCGTTGCGCCAACGCCTGCGCCAAGTGCCAAGCCTCCGCCGATGGCCATCAGAAAAGTTCGTCGTGTGGACCGTGTTTTGGCCGGGCGTTCGGAGACAATACGCGCTTTGGAAAACGACGCCTCGAGCAGTTCTCGCTGTCCTCGCTCCTCTTCCGGAAAGAGCTCTTCCATCCATTCGGCGAGATCGGCTGGCATTGGGGGAGGGCCGTCCTCCGAAAGCGCGAAGATGATTTCGCGCCCCATCTCGCGTGCGGTTGCGAAGCGACGCTCCCTGTCCCGACTGAGTGCCTTAAAGACAACCTCTTCGAGCCCGAGCGGCGCCTCAGGCCAAAGCTCCCGGGCTGAGGGGATCGGGCTTTGCGTGACCGCCATGACCGTCTCTCCCATGCTATTGCGGCGGAAGAGATAGCGTCCCGTGAGGAGCTCCCACAGGATGACGCCCATGGACCAAATGTCCGCGCGGCGATCGACGCGGCCCGAACTAAGCTGTTCTGGGGAGGCGTAGCCGAGCTTGCCTTTCACTTCTCCGGTGACCGTCGAGTAGCTCTTGTCACGTGCAGATGCGACGCCGAAATCGATGACCCGGGCGACACCGTCGAAACCGAGGAGAAGGTTCGATGGGCTAACATCGCGATGAACCACCTCAAGCGATGCTCCCGATTCGTCGCGAAGTTCGTGGGCGGCGTGCAGACCCTCGCACGCGTCCGCGAGAGCGCGGGCGGCTAGCCGCACGACTTTGAGCTTGCCTTCGCCGGTCTCGTTCACGACCGCTTTTCGAACCCGGGAAAGAGACGCGCCGTAGACGTAGGGCATCGCCAGGTAGTACGAGCCTTCAACTTCACCGAAGTCGACGACTCCGCAGACATTTGCGTGATCGATCCTTGCCGCAAGATTTGCCTCGTCGAGGAACATTTTGACGAAGCGCCGTTCCTTCGCGAGATGCGCGTGAATCTGTTTCAGCGCGAGCAGCTTTGAGAAGCCTGTTTTGTCGATCTGACGGGCCGCGTAGACCGTTCCCATGCCCCCTGACGCGAGCTCCGCGATCAGCTGATATCGACCGAAAGGAATCGGTTCATCGAGCGGTATGGGGGTGTTTGGTTTCACAAGGTCTTGGGGGCGCACATACGACGCACAAAGAATCCCCACTCTTCATTTCTAGCGCCGTGAATCCAATCGTCTACGATCTGCGAACTCGGGAGGTGCCCTAAAATGACACCTCGACCGTCGCCATTGCGTGCTCGGGGCCAAAGGAGCCGCCGACCCGGACATCATCGTTCCCGTCGCCCTGGACAAGGTCGAGAATGATCATGGCCGCGCCGGCCGTCAGTGCGACGCCGCCACCCACGTAAAGAGCTAGCGCAGCTGTCGATTTACCCCGAGCGCTCGAGAGCGTGTCCGCTTCGGGCGACCCTGCTGGAATCACGACCGGTTCGCTGCCCGTGTAGGTCATGTTGAGTTGGTCGACATCTCCCTGGGCCGACGTCGCCAAGGCAGCGCCTCCACCAAGCGCGGCCGCGCCGATCACTGCGACAGCGATGCCCGCGTAGAGCAATCCGCGGGATCGTGCCGGCGGAGGTGTCGATGTCTCGAGGATATGAATCGTACCAGAATCGGTTTCCCCGCTCGGTGTTTCGCCGCTCTCGCCATTGCTCGGCTCGGTCGGTCGTTGAATCTGAGAGTCAGCGGCAAGCTCTGCTTCGAGTGCTGCAGCTCGCTCTTCGGCGTGCTCTCGAAATCGCCCTTCGTCATCGAGTCTCGAACATAGCCGGTAGGCTGCAAGCGCTTGCGCCTCGCGGCCCTCTGCGTGTTCGTAGGCGAGTCCAAGGTTGCACGAAGTCGCGGCCCGCTGAACGAGACCGTTGCTGGTCTCAAACTCGGAAGCCGCCTCATCGAAGCGTTCGGCGCGGAGATGATCCACGCCGCGGGCAAACGCAGCATCCGCTTGCGCCTCGGCGTCCTGAGCAAATGCCGGAGAAGCGATGAACAAACCTGCCAACGATGCGGCGAGGGCGGCGATCGAAGCGAAGGATTTTTGCCGAAAAAGTTGGCGTGACATGAGAGCGATTCTAGTGGCTCCCGATAGTCAAACGCAACGAAGTTCGCCGGATCGGACGCTTCGAAGACGCCCGAGTGAACTCAGTCTGGCGAGAAGATAATGTTGCCGTTCCAGCGCGGGCTGGTCATCGACGACGGCTGCATCGTCGGCGCAGGCTCGGGTTCAGTTCGGATCTCTGGCTCCGGCTGAGGCTCGGGGGTGGCCTGCGGCTCCGGGGTGGTCTGCGGCTCGGGGGCCGGCTGCGGCTCGGGTGAAGGCAAGGCTTCCGGCGGCGCGGTCGTACGCTGCGAGTTTCGAACCCTTCGCGAGCGTCGAACCCGTCCGTCGGGTTCGGTGCTTGGCTCCGCAGTGTTTTCAGCGGTGTCTTCCGCAGTGTCTTGCGCAGTGTCTTCAATGACGTGAGCCTCGTTACCTGTCGGGCCTTCCGCTGTTGGTGTTTCGGCTTCCCGAGGCTCGGGGCTTTCGGCTGAATCGGTGACGCCGGGTTCGGGCGATTCCGACTCTTCGGCATTCGCCAAGGGATCCACCGGAGCGGACGCGCTTCCGGGCGCAATCGGGTCGGGGCCCGAGCTCATACCATCCAAAATTATCCACGTGGCGCCACCTCCGATGAGGGCGACCAGGAGGCCCAGACCGAGCCATAGTGCGAAAGGGCGTTTCGGCTGTGCAGCTGGGGTATCTTCTGCCGATCGAAGGACCGGCGTCGCGTGAATCTCGGAAGATTGAATTGGTTGAGCGCGGGTGACCGGAACACTGCTCGTTCGCACGCCAGATTCGTGGTGTGAAAACTGCGGACTCTGGGAAGTACGCGGGAGCGCTATCTCCGGCTCGAATCGAGGGCTCTGAGAAATGTGCCGCAGCTGCTCCCCGACCTTCCGTGCGTCGGTGACACGGTCGGCAGGATCTTTCTGAAGTAGGCCGTCGATGAGCCGATGCAGCTCGATGTGTTCGATCCGCGAAATCGTGGGCGTTGGGCCCGTCAGGATTTTGTGGATCAGAGCCGGTGCGGTCGGCGCGTCGAACGGGAGCTTGCCCTCGAGCATCTCGTGCAGGACGACGCCGAGCGCCCACATATCTTGGGGCTTTGAGGGGCGGGCGCCCGAGAACTGCTCGGGCGCAATATAGGGGAGCGAGCCAATGACCTGATGGGAACGCGTGATTCGGGTTAAGAATTCGTCGTCCACGCTGGCTGCGAGACCGAAGTCGAGCAGCTTTACGCGAATCGGACCTCCCTCTGGCAATCCAATATTCGAGGGTTTCAAATCGCGGTGAACGATTCCCGCGTCGTGCACGTCCGCGAGTGCATCGCAAAGGTCCGCGCATCGACGGACGGCTTCTCCGAGGGGGAGAGGTCCTTGATCGAGTCGCTCTTGCAGCGACTTGCCGTCGATCATCTCCATGACGTAAAACGGTCCGGTGTTTTCGGAGGTTCCGAAATCCGTGACCTGGGCGACGCGCGGCGAGCGGATCTTGGCGAGCGCTCGAGCCTCCCGTTGGAAGCGTTTTACAACCTCGTCCGAGCTGGTGCCGACATGCAGAACCTTGAGCGCAAATTCGCTCCCGAGCGCGAGATGTTCTGCGCGGTACACTGCACCCATGCCGCCACCGCCGAGCACCGATACGATCTTGTAACGGTCCGCCACAACTTCTCCAACAAGCGCAGAATGCTCGGAGTTGGGCATGGAGTGAACGGCAGACATTTCGTAGAGAGTACCCTAGTTTTCGTGAAGTGCTTACGCATTTCACAATCGAATAGCGCACGGGACGGACACTTTATTCACGGACCCGCTCAATTTTCGACAAAACGGGCAGAGATCTTAGCAACGATCCCTTCGCCGTTCGCGGAGGGTAGTTGCGAAAGGCTACGAATCCGCCCCTTCGAGCAAACGCCGGGTGATCAGCGGCCCCAGCCGATCTTCGATCAGGCTCTCGACGCGAGCCTTAAACATTTCGCGCTCCGACTCCGAGGGATGCAAAAAACCGATCCCCATGCCGGAAGGGTTCTCTTCGTCGGCATCCTCGGGAGTGACCAGCCATTGCACTTTGCCGCGTAGGCGAATCGGTTCCTCGAGCCCTGGAACGACAAGTTCAAACTGAAACTCGGTGCCGATCGGCAACGGACGCTCGGTGCGAATGAAGGTGCCGCCGTGACTAATATTCTTCGTATAGTCCGCGAAGAAGGAGTTCGCGCGTTTGTACTCAACGCGCAGGTCGATGGGGGTTCGCGGCGCTTCTCGACGTCCTTCAGACATTCGCTTCTTCTTACCAGTGGAAGTCGGCTGGGTCACATTCTTCGGGCCAAAATCGGTCGCGATTTGTTGGGAATAGCGTATCCGGCGCCGTCGTTACGATGCCAGTGGATCGAGTTCCCCGGCTTTCTCGAGTGTGCTCAAATCAAGCCTATCGGCCGACTGCGTTGATTTCGTTGAAGAAAATCAATAAACCGAAAAAAGGGTCGTTTTCGATCCAAGGCATTGCGACTTGCGTGAGTCGTACAAAGCGTGTTCTGCTCCGCAACAGCCACGCTCCGAAAGCGACCGAGCCATCGCAGCTCTGTGCCGTCCGTGGCAGCTCACCATGCACCCCACTTGCGACTCATTCCCAACCCGCCCGCGGCGAATAGTGAGGCGATGAACGCGCCGGCTTCCAGTCGTAGCGAGGGGGATTTGCTCGCGCTCGCGCAGCAGGGGGATACCCGCGCGTACGCCGAACTTGTTCGGATGCACGAGCGTCGGGTTTTGGCCTGTGCGTTTCAGATTTTGAAAAGCCCGTCGGCCGCCGAAGACGCGGCTCAGGAAACCTTCGTACGGGCCTGGAAAGCGCTCGAACGTTTCGACGGACGCGCCAAGCTCTCAACTTGGCTCTATCGAATCTGTGTGAACGTTTGCTACAACCACGTGCGCAAGGGGAAGCGGCATCGCGCCGCCGACGTGGATGATCCGTCTATTCCGGAGCCGGTCGCCGACGTTGCGTCGAGCAACCCTCATGAATCGCTACAGGCGAAGAATACGACCGCCCGGGTTCGTGAGGCAGTGGATGCGCTCAGCGATTCGCTCCGCTCTGCGGTCGAACTTGTCCTTCTTCAAGGAATGAGTCATCGCGAAGCGGGGGAAGTGCTCGGTTGCTCTGAGGGGACGGTCGGCTGGCGTATTCACGAAGCGCGGAGAAAGCTCCGCGAGCAACTCGGTGACCTCTTCATGGCGGAGGCCTCGGGAACGTCATGAGTGAGAAATTTCCAACGGACCCGCTGAGTGAAGCGGAACTCGATGCGCTTCGAGCGAAGATCGACGCTGCGATCGACGCCGGCGAGGATCCTTTTGCGGATGTCGCGTTGCCCGAAGCCCTGCGGGTTGAAGCGGAGGAGCTTCAGGCGATCGATGCTTGGGTTCGTGACGCGAAGCTGCCCGAGTTGAGTGTGTCGATCGCGGACAAGCTCGATCTCGACCAAGAGCTTGAGCCGCTGGACATTTTGGCCGACCCCTTCCCCGAAGCGGAAGTGCGAACGATCGGCTCGGCGCCGAAGGTTGCTTCGGCTTCGACGGCTGCGGCTCCAGCGGCCTCGGCTCCAGCGACCAGGCACGAATCCCGTGAGGAATCGAGTGGCAGCGGGTGGGTGTTTGCCGTCGCCGCCGTTGCGTTGCTGGGGGCTGGAATCTTCGCGTTCGGTGCGTTGTCGAGTGAGAGCGATGTCGCGATGAGTGCGCCAGCGGCGCTCGAAGAAGCGAATGGTGTCCGCCAGACCGAGGTCGCACCCGCTGCAGAGCCCTCGTTTGCCCCGGTCGAAGCGGAAGCCGAGGAAGAGTTGGACTTTGCGGAGAGCGCTCCGGAAATGCCGGCTCCCGGTTCTCAAGGCTTCGGGGAAGCCCAACAGCGCCAGGAGGTTGGCGGCTTGGGCGCGACCCGAGGCGGGGCTTTCCCTGCGACGAACTCCGCGATGCGAAGTGGCGGCCTCGACGATGTTGTGGACGCGGATGGACTTGAAGGGTTTCGCCGAGACGAAGCGCCAGCGCGCCGTCGACGCGCTCGCCGTCCGGCGTCCATGTCGTCTGCCCGGGGGGGAAGCGCGGGAGGAAGTATTGCCCGCGTGAACCAGATGGATGAGATCTTCGAGCAGGCGATTGGCCGTGAGCAATCTGCACCTCGCGCCGCCGCGCCGCGGCCGGTCGCACCCGAGCCGGAGATGGCCGTGACAGAGGCCGCCGCGGCGGCTCCAGAAGACGCTGAAGAACGCGCGGCTCGTCCAGGTCTTGCTTCTTCGACGCTCGCCCGCCGGATTCGGGCTTGCACGGATGCGACCGTCTCGATTCGCTTCCGACTCGACGGCGCCGGAGCCGTGCGGACAGTGCAGCAGATCGACGCTCCGAGCGAAGCGAGAGCTTGTGTCTCCCGAGAGCTGCGCCGGACTGCATTTCCGTCTTTCGCAAATCAAACCCGGACGCTCCGTTTCCCGCAGTAAGCGGCGAAGAGGAAGCCAAACAGAGCGAGTGCATGATCCAAATCGCTAGAAGGGCCCTCTGCCGCCAGGAATGCCGATTCGAGCTTCGCTCTTCCTTCGATACACTCGGCATGTCGTTCGCTCTCCGAAGCTCGCCTCCGCGCTCCTGACGAAAGATCTTCCCTTCCATCGATGGGATCCCCGCACTAGGGGCTGTCCCTATATTCGGGGTTGTCAGAGCGTAGATGATTGGATTCACAGAGCTTTTAGAAGTGAGAAGGAAGAGTGGCACTCTTTCGACGAGCCTCGGAAAGCTCTGTGATTTCAAGGGCTGCGCTATGGCGGCGCCGAATATAGGGACAGCCCCTAGGCTCGTGGCGAACGGTTGCTCCAGTTCGTGGATTCCGGATCGCTCGCTTTGTGACCGGGCTCCTCGTGTTGCGTTAAAGAGGCGGGACGGCTAGGCTCCGGCTCGGTTTTTGGGCCATTTCTCTGAGTCCATAAACGTGCGCAACACAGCGATATTATGACGAACGAACATCCCAGCGGCGCCGAAGCGCCCGAACAGAGCCAGGCGACCACCGAAGCTTCCCCCACGGAGAGCACGGAGAGCGTCACGACTTCCCCTGAGACCGCGACGACCGCGACCGCAGAGGCCACCGCGCCCACAGCGCCCGCGAGCGCGGAGAATGGATCGGCGGACGCCCCAGAAGGTGGCGCGAGCAAAGAGGGCGATGGTGCTTCTGCAGATGCTGCTGGCGAAGCTGCACCAACAAAAAAGAAGAAGCGTAAGCGCAAGAAGAAGCCGAAGAACGATGGGCCGCCCCAGGCGTTCTCGCATCTTTTTGAGGGGAAGCCACGCGCCCATGCGTTCCGCGCCGGCGAAGTTGTTGCTGGCCGGGTGGTGACCGTGCTTGAGACAAGCTTCGTCGTGGACCTCTTCGGTAAGGCGCTTGCGGTTGTCGACGCCTACGAGCCGACCGAGATCGAAGCCCTTCCAGAGCCCGAGGTGAAGGAAGAGGCCGCGCCGGCAGAAGGCACGGAAGCAGCTCCCGCGGAAACAGCATCGTCGGAAGCGAGTGCCGAAGCTGCAGCGGCGGCTCCCGCAGACGCG
>JAHDCI010000089.1:0-2670 GCA_020629955.1 Myxococcota bacterium
TGGAGGTTCGAATGAACAAAGTAATGATGATTCTCGCTACCCTTGCTGCTCTCGCGGGCTGTGCGCCAGAGAGTGTGATTGGCGCCAACGACTCTCTTTCTGGAATGACCGCTGCCATTCCCGAGGGCGAAGCGGCGACGGGGGCCGTACACGTCGTTTGGTCGGTCACCAGCGGAAGCCCGGACTATATGTATGGGAGCGGGAGCGGAACCTATAGCGACACGGGCTTTGAGCTTGAGCTACCGGAATCACTGCCCGCGGAGGCGACCAACAACGGTATCGGTGTGGGCGTGATTGTCGCGCTGGACGCTTCGGTAACGTTTCCCGAGGGGCGCATCGATTCCGAAGCAGAGTTTCCCTTTCATGGAGCAACTCCGCGTCATGCCATTATCTACCGTGCGCCTGGCGTGAGTGTCGAAGGGCTTGGGTGGGCCTCAGACTTTCCGGAGGGCTTTAGCTGCGGCGTTGGCGTCGACGCCCCCGAAGACAGCACGTTCGACACGTTCGCGCCCATCGCCTGTGATTTGATCGAGCTTCGGATCGGCAATGTGGAGGAGATGGACTTCGTAAACTGGACCTGAGTTCGAACGACACGTAGTCAGAGCTAGGATGCGGAACACATTTCTCATTTGGGGAGTGCTTGCCGGGGTCGCGATTTTCGCGACTCCGGGTTTCGCGCTGTCGCAGCTCCAGCTCGAACTTGAAGACAACGCGTGCGCGACCGCGACCTCCATTCGCGACGCGTTGAGCGATCGAGAACGGGCTCCTCAGAACGCGGCCCGCTTGCGGGTGCGGATTCGTCCAGGGGATGGAGTGGAACTCCTGCTTTTCCGAGATGCAGAGTACCAGGGGAGCCGAGCGATTTCGGCGCCGGAAGCCAATTGCGAGGAACTCCGCTCAGTCGCGCTTTTCGTGATCGAAACGCTCCTCGACGATGAGTCGGCCGTAGAGTTCGATCGCGCTGCGGAGGCCCCGACGCTCAGCGAAGAAGCAAGCTTCACGGAAGCGACGATCGGCGAGACTTCGCCCGGTCCTGCGCCGGACTCCAGCGAGCCGGATGTGCGAGATCCAGTTCAAACGGTACCGACTCAAACGGAGAGGATACGGACTGAACCTGCAGAAACGGAACGTACCGAGTCTCGACCGGAGGAACTGGACACGCGCGGGGAAGGACCCGCCGATCGTGCGTCTCGGCAGGAGCGTCCCGAGGAGACCCTCCGTACATCGTCTTACGAACCTCGAACCCGACTCGCGCTCTCGGCTGGATTTCGCGCCGGGATCGGCGAGCTGGGCTATCCCGCGATCGGCGGCGTACTTTCGTTCCGACATCAGCATGGTCGCCGCGTTTTGGAGCTTCGGACACATTTCGTGGGTCATTCCCATTTCATCGATATGGGCCTGACCGGAGGAAGGTTCTTCGCGGCCGAACTTCAAGGCAACGCCTGTGTTCGTGCGATCGACGTAAGTGCTTTCGGACTCGATTTTTGCGGGGGGGTAACCTTGGGCATTCTGGTGGGAACGGGGATTGGCTACCCTCGCAATCTTCGCGCTCTAAACCCCAGCTTGCGCTTTCCGGTCGCACTCGCGGCCTCGATCTATCTCGGGCCGATTGTTCTTCGACCGACTGCCGGAATCAGCGCGAATCCGGCGCAGCACCAATTCGCCGATACCGATGGCTCATTGATTTTTGCGCAGGAGGTCTTTTCGATCTTCTTCTCGCTTGAAGCGGGCTATCACTGGGGCGGGGCATGACCAAAGACGCCGTACTTCAGCTCTACCAGGACCATGGCGCGTTTGTCGTTCGTGTGGTTCGGCGCCTCGGCGTTCCGCCACGGGATGCCGAGGACGTGGCGCAGGATGTGTTTATGATCGCGTTTCGTCAGATCGAGAGCTTCGATGGACGCTCCGCGAAAGGCTGGCTTTTTCGCATCGCGGCGCGGAGAGCGCATGCGTATCGGAAGAAGAAGGGAAACCGGAATGAGACGCTTGGGGAGGAGTCGAAGGAGATGAACGAGAGCGCGTCTCAGACGAGACATGTCTGGCGGCAAGAGATGCGATCGCTGCTCGATGAGGCGCTCGATCGACTGAGCGAAGAACATCGACAGATCTTTCTGCTCGCGGAGCTCGAGTCTCTTCCGATGAGTGAGATCGCAAATATTGTCGGATGCCCGATGCAGACAGGCTACTCACGACTCAAGCGAGCGCGCTCGATGATGAAGGATGCCTTGATCGAACTCTCTTCTCGCGGCGACCAGGATCGGATTTCTCAACTGCAGGTGGCACCATGAGCGATTGGCGTGATTCATTGCCTGGCGGCGCGCAGGACATTCTTGACTCGGCGGCACTCGACGAGCCAAAGGAGGAGCGCCTGGACGCACTCGGTATGAGGCTCGGTGCGGCGCTTGCTGCCGCTGGCGCTGCGGGTGGCGCCGTTGCTGCAGCCTCGGTCGAAGGTGCCGCTGCAGCCGGAGGCGCTGCCTCGGCCTCGACCGCTCCGGCGGCGATCGCTGCAACCACCTCGACTTGGACCGCTGGAAAGCTCGCCTTTCTGGTCTTTGCGGCCGGAGCGTCCGGTTCGCTTGGAACCTACGCTGTGATGAATCACCAGGCGGACGAAGAAGGCCCGCCGGGCGTCCGGGAGCCGGCGGAGACCGCAGAGGCGGAGACAGC
>JAHDCI010000089.1:2770-16151 GCA_020629955.1 Myxococcota bacterium
CGATCCATCGCCGGATGAAACGCGACCGCAGCCTCCCGCGCCCGTAAGGGAGACGGCTTCACGCGCGGAAGAGGTGGAAGGCCGAACCTCGGCAGCGGACCGCCCGTCCTCTTCGGGCGAGCGTTCCCCCGCACGTCGCCGGGTGGAACCTTCACCCCCAGAACCCGCGGCAGACGAATCACTCGCGGATGAGGTGCGGCTGCTCTCCTCGCTTCGTCGAGCGTCGACAGCGTCGCCCGCAGAGGCCATCCGTCTTGCCGATGAACACCAGCGGCGCTTCGGGGAGCACGCTCCGCTCATGCCGGAGCGAGAGCTTTATCGTGTTCGTGCGCTGGTTCGCCTCGGACGTAACGCAGAGGCCGAAGCCCGCGTGGCCCGTTTCCGCGCCCGTCGCCCTAGCTCGCCTTATCTCTCGCGCCTCGAGCGTTTGC
Organism: Myxococcota bacterium; assembly: GCA_020629955.1. Taxonomy (GTDB): domain Bacteria; phylum Myxococcota_A; class Polyangia; order Polyangiales; family Houyiibacteriaceae; genus JAHDCI01. Next base: position 3,202 of record JAHDCI010000089.1, read on the forward strand.
TTGAGTAACGTCGCGGTGAGAACGATCAGCTTGGAGAAAGGTCGACTTGTTCGACTTCCATTCGGTCGACGGGCTCGCCAAGAAATCTGCCGGCGACCTCGCTAAAGCGGCCGGGGAGGTCGGTGACGCGGATGGAGAGTTCGCCTTCTCCTTGTCGACTGAGCTGATATTGAACGAGAAGCTCATCGACCGCGATCGCGGTCGCCTCAGCGCCGTCGACGACCGATAGTTTTGAAAAGAGCCGAGCGCCTTCGGCTTCGATTGTGTTCCGCAGAAGCGGATAGTGAGTGCATCCGAGTACGAGCGAATCGATCTCGTCGTCGACAAAAGGCTCAAGGTAACGAGCGACCGTCGCATGGGCGATCTCATCGTCGAGCCACCCTTCTTCGGCGAGTGGAACCAGGAGCGGCGCGGGGCGAGCAAACACTTCCACCCGCGAACTTTCAGCGCTGACCGCTCGAACATACGCGCCGGAGGCGATGGTGCCGCGAGTTGCGATCACGCCGAGTCTTCCGTTTTTGGTGGCTCGCACGCCCGCCTGCGCGCCTGGCGTGATCACGCCAACAACGGGAATATCGAGATCGACTCGGAGGGAGTCGAGCGCGACCGCGCTGACGGTATTGCACGCGACGACGATCATCTTGATCTCATCCTGCGCCAGGTAACGTCCGCACGTTCGAGCATAACGAACGACCGTCCGACCGGAGCGTGAACCGTAAGGAACGCGCGCCGTATCGCCGAGGTAAACGAGGCGCTCGCTTGGGAGACGTTCTCGAATGGCCTTGGCGACGGTCAGTCCCCCGAGCCCGGAGTCGAAAACTCCAATCGCGGCATCACGACTCATATCGTACTTCCTCCAAGGCAGACACCATCACAGACTCCGCTGCGGCACTGGCCTGCGCGAGTGCAGACCTCGCCATCCGGGAGCGCGGGGAGGCAGGTGTTGCCCACGGGGAATTGACGGCAGAAGTTCTCGCGGCGTCCGGGTGAGTTGCATTGGGCGTCATCTTCGCAGCTTCGCGTACAGAGGCGAATCGAGTCACCGTTGGGGCCCCGAAACGATTCGCAGGAGAGACCACGCTGGCAGACGTAGGCGTCACTCTCCGGTGTCGTGCAGACGAAGCCGATTCCAGAACGAGTTACGCAGAGCGGGCCTTCCGGTGTATCGCTCTCACATTCGAACGCGAGCGCGCCTCCGGTAAAGTCGGCCAGGGAGAGAACGCCCCCACATCCGCCGGCGAGCCGTCCGGCTTCGTCGCACGAAAGCGTACATTGTTTGCCCGCTTCGCCCGTGTCGATGCAGCGTCCGAGGAGACAGTTGGTATCGTCTTCACAAGAGACTCCGTAAACGCCTGGAAAACAGAGGACCTCTTCGTCGCCGCCAAGCACAGAGGCTTGTTCGAGGCAGCCGAAGCTCGGCGGACATCGATTGTCGGGCGGGTTGCAGGTGGCCATGCAGACGGGAGGTTGATTGAGGAAGAGCTGGGCAGAGCGCGAGCGTGCAGGACAGCTCCCATCGCCGGGGTTTGGTTCCGGTACGCAATACGATCCCGTAGCCGTCGGTCCGGCGCCAATCACTTCTGCCAAACATCGCTGGCCTTCGGGACATTCCGAGCTCAGTCCGCAGGAAGTTACGGGGTAGCAGATCCCTTCGTCCGTTTCCGCGGAAACGCGGATGCACTCGAAGCCGCTCGCAGGGCATTCTGAGGGAATTCCTTCCGCATCGAAGCGGCAGCCTCGCACGCATTGGGCACCACCATTTTGTTGAACGCAGACACCATCGCATGTCGACGGGTCGCAATCGGGGGCGCAAAAATCGCTCGCGTAGGGGGCCGCGCGAACGCAGCCCCAGCCCTCACCGCAGTCGGCAGGACCCGCGCACTGATAGAGGCGATCGTCGAGATAGCTCGCGTCTGGAACACAGGCGCTCACTAGGGCGGTGAATATCAGCGCAGCTCGAAGCAAGCTTTGCATCAGAACGTTCCTTGGATGCCGCTCGGGGTCAGCCGAACGCTCGCTTCATTTTCTTCGCTTCCGGACAACTCGGAAAGGAAGAGTCCAGTGATGGCCAAGGCGCCGCCAAGCGCCATGACCCCGATGCCGACGTTCGCAAGGTTTGCATCTCGCTGGCGTGCTTCCGCGAACTCGATGGCCTGCGCGCGCGTGCCTCCCTCTTCCGGGGTTCGCCGGGCGGAGAGGCCAAAACCAATCGTCATCGCGGCGCCAGCGACGGCCAGTCCACCTGCAACGTAGAGCAGCGGGGAGGGGCCAGAAGGTTCTGGGGGTGGGGAGATCGGCGTCGCTTCGCTTGGGATCGGCGCGAGGCTCGCCTGCACTTGTAGTTCCGCGCCCTCTACAAGCACGAGCTCGCGCTCGAAGGGTTCGTATCCGGGGGCTTCTACGCGAAGCGTGTACGTGCCAGGCGAAACCTCACTTCGTAGGCCGGAGCCATCTTCGATTCCGAGCAGATCTCCGTTCAGGAACACCAGAGCGCCCTCGTGGTCTGCACGAATTTGTAGGCTCGCGGGCGCCTCTGCTTCCGGTGCGAAGAGCTCTTCGGCCGACGACTGCGTTGCTGCGATCAGGGCGTCCACGTTGTCGGGGGACTGGCGAAATGCCCGGCGAATGACCTCGCCACTGCGGACGTCGATTCGGTCCAGGTTGAGCCGTCGCTCGCCATCTTGGGCTGGGGAGAGCGTGCCCGAGAGGAGCTCTTGAATTCCGAGCTGACTGCCGAGGCGCCCAAGGCAAGGTGCCGTGCTGATGCACCGGAGTAGCTCCGCCTCGTCGTACTCGAGCTGCGCCTGGATCTCCTCTTTTCCGAGAAGCGCAATCCCGTTGCCGGCCACGGTCGCGATAATGATCTCGCTCAGCACATCGGCGTTTGATTCGGTTGCCGCATCCGTCGAGACGACGACGACACCGATCCTTCGGCTGGCATCGCCGAGGGCCAGGTCGCTTGCGGTCTCGTCGCTCTCGCCAGGTTCGCTTGCCGCGGAATCATCCGGCGTTGCGGGATTCGTCGCCAAGTCGGATTCCGGTGCCGATTCATCGGCTTCGGCCGCGGCTCCGCCGGCTTCGTCAGAGTCTGCCGCGGGTTCGCCGGCTTCGTGGGCTTCGGCCGTGGGTCCGCCGGCTTCGTCGGAGTCTGTCGTGGGTTCGCCGGCTTCGGCGGAGTCTATCTCGGCCTCCTGCGTGTCCTCCGAGGGAGTTTCGCCTGCGACGTCTTGTCCATTCTGCGCATGGGCTTGCACGAGCGGAAGGCCTGCGAAGAGCAAGGCTATCAGAATCGAGAAAACGCGCATGGGGGCCAAGCATACGCGGCGCTGGCTCGAAAAGCCTCCCGAAATCCTGAAGTCGCGCTCACTTTGCGCGAACGGGTTTCGGCGCTTGCGTTTGGCTCCGGCGCCGCGCAAATCGAAGTCATGACCCGTCTCTCGGCCATCGGTTTTTTTGTCGCTCTCTCCCTCGCACCCGCTTGCTCCGACCCATCTTCAAGCGCGGCACCGTCGCGAGGTGCGCACGCGCGAACGCTCGTCGAAGGGGGAGCAACCCTGGTCGATGTCCGTTCCGAGCGTGAATTTGCCGCCGGCCATCTCGAGGGCGCGGTTCATATTCCGGTGAATGAGCTTGGACAGCGCCTGGATGAGCTGCCGCGCGAGGGAGGGTTGGTCGTCTATTGCCAAAGCGGTGGCCGCTCAGCGCAGGCAGCCTCATTTCTCGACGCAGAAGGGTTTGAAGTCTACGACCTCGGAGGAATCGGTGAGTGGGAATGAATTTCGGGATCCTTTGGCACAACCTTCTCCACGAGCGTGAACAAGCGTTGACGAGCCACCGGGCCGTGTAGGCACGATCCCCCACTCTTCGAGACTTGTCTGAATGAAAAGATTGAAGATTTTGCGGACGGCACGACCTTCGCATAGATTTCAGTCACCCTCTCCGGCACATCTGACAGGAGTCCCCTTCGAATGAACCTTCGCGCACTACTTTTGGCCGCTCCCATGGCCGTTGTTCTTACCGGCTGTCCCATCTACGGCGACGATGATGGTCCGCCCCCGCTTTGCGTGGGGATCGGCTGCGATTGTGATTTTGATTCCGATTGCGATGGCGGAGCGATTTGCGGTGACTCCGGCTGGTGCGAGGCACCTCCAGAATGTTCTGATTCCGATCCCTGTCCGGATGGCTTTGTCTGTACCGGCGCCGCCGGAGGAACCTGCATTCCCGCGCCGGAAGATGCGTGCGTTACGGATGGTGACTGCCCCGTCGGCCAGGCTTGTGAAAGCGGGACCTGCGTCGGCGTCGATACCTGCGACGACGACTCGGATTGCGATGGCTCGCTCGTTTGCGACTACCGCGGAACCTGCGTGGAGCCTGGCGCTTGCCGCGGCCATGACGATTGCTCCGGAGACGACCGCTGCATCGAAGGTAGCTGCATCGCACCGGCAGGAACCTGCCAGTTCAACTACGAGTGCGGCGCGGGCCGGGTCTGCGTAAACGGCGGCTGCACGCCGATCTGTAGCAACCCCGACCAGTGCGGTTCCGGTTCCACCTGTGAAAGTGGCGTCTGCGTTCCGAACCCCGGCGAGTGCGTTACCTCCGATAGCTGCGCCACGGGCGAGCATTGTGTCGGCGGCCGCTGCCTCCCGCAGTGCACCGCGGGAAGCTGCGAAGGCGACGAAGTTTGCAGCGCGGATGGTTTCTGCCGACCGAACCCCGAAGTTCGCCCCTTCTGCAGTGGTCCGGATGACTGCGCCGCTGGCAGCCTCTGTGTCGATGGCGCCTGCCGCACGCCCTGCCCAAGCGGGGAGGCGATGGAGTGTCAGCAGACGGACGTTAGCCTCTCGGTCTGTGCCGCGGACGACCTCTGCTACACCGAGAACGAGACGAACCCCGAGTGTGAAAACGAGGATATGTGCGGCGAAGGCCGTCGCTGTATCGACGCCATCTGCCGCTAAGAACAGACGAGGGTTCGAAAAGGGCTCCCGAGAAATCGGGGGCCTTTTTTGTGTTCGGCTCGGGAGTGCTGCGAGATGGTTGGGGCAATGCGAAAGATCAAGATTCGCCTCGAGAGGTTGGATGCGGACTGGCCGCCGGTCGACGTGGAGAGCGTTTGGGCAACGCTTGTCGATCGGGAGAAGGCGATCTACCGCGTCGCGAACATCCCGTTCTTTGCTTGGGGAATCAGCTTCGACGATCTGGTGCGCGTGAAGGAAGTGGAAGGAGAACGTTGGTTCCGCGAGGTAGTCGAGTGGAGCGGGCACAGCACTGTGCGGGTTCTTCTCTATGAAGCGAGCGAAGCGCGCCGCGATGCCTTGTTTGCGAGACTCAAGGCCCTCGGTTGTGGTTACGAAGGAAGTCACCTGCCGCAGCTCGTCGCGGTCAATGTGCCGCCGGGAGTCTACGGACCCTCGCTTCAAGCGTTTCTGGACAGTCTCCCAAACGACAAAATCGGCGAATACGAGGAGGCCAACATCGCGTGGGCCTCACCGCATTCGCCGATCTAAAGGCGCGAACGTGGTCGTTGCTAGCGCCGGGTCTTTGTCGGCCCGCCAGTGCTCATCGGCTGCTCGAAGCAGTAGATTCGAAGCTCCATATTGCAGCCCCGGACGCCGCCGTCGGTCCAGCGGTCCGGGGTGAAGGGATCGCCGGTGTGGCCATTCTGTGAGGCGGCGTTGCGGGTCCAGCCTCCGCAGTTGCGAGGAGCGTTGGAACCGTCGCCGAACACCCCCGTCCAGGCTCGCGTTCCGGCCGGAATGCTCGCTCCGCCCTCGTCGGTCCACAAGGTGGAGGTCGCGGTTCCGAGGAGCGCGGAGCGATCGGCGAAGAGCACATCACCGCTCAAGTTCTCCCAACCTCCACCGAGAACATGCGAACGAGCCGTATCGAAGGGCGTCGATATCCAGGCGTGCCAATCGCCGCCCAGGCTCTCGGAGTTTGCGTGCATCTGGCAGATGCCGTCAGCGACACTGCGAATATCCTCAGGGCCGGACCCAACGAAGTTCCCGGCGTAGGCCGTGCTGGTCATGAATGCGCGAAGCGGCGCTGGTCCCGCGTCGGGCGAGGCGTCCATCGCAGCGTCCATGGCAGCATCCATCGCGGCATCGATGGCGGCATCGAGCGCGGCATCTGCGGACGCATCGGCGGTAGCATCCACTGACGAATCGAGACTCGCATCACCGGAGGCATCCGCGGAGCTGTCCAGGGTCGCGTCCGAGGCCGCGTCCACGGAGGAATCGATCGGCGCCATCGTGTCGAGCGATACGTCGAGTGTCGCGTCAGAGGTGGAGGAATCCATCGCGTCCTCCGCGGCGTCACCTCCCCCATCCATCACGGGGCTGGAATCATCGCCGCAAGCGGCGACTCCAAGCGCACAGAGCAACACAATAGCGTTTCGGGTCATCGGCTCACTCGATCGAAATAGCGACATGCGCGCAGCGTATCGAGCGCCATTCAGATGGCCTATACGAAAGATTGTTATTGCAATTTGCAGCAACGACCGTTCGGGGAGTCGTGCATCGAACGAGCTCAGGCTTCCTTGGAGGAAGAGCGGTGATTTTTCGACGGGCCTCGGAAAGCTCTGTGATGGGCCGCGTTGTGGCGGAGCCCACTGCAGAGAAAGCCCCTAGTACGTCAGGATCTTGTGCACGCTCAATGGCGCCGTTGCGATGACGTCGGCGATTCTCGGACCTGCGTCGCCGACGCCATATAGGTCATCGGATTCTATCCGGCCCTTCTTCACCTGAGCTTCGATTGCGGCCTGGATTTCGGCGGCGTTGTAGGCCACGTCGATCACGTTCTTGCCGCGGTCACGGCCCTGCTGGCGGGTACCGATGTTCACGACGGGCACACCGAGGAAGGCGCACTCGCGGATGCCAACGCTGGAGTTTCCGACGAGGCACTTCGCGTTGTAGAGGAGCCGGAGGAAGTCCGTCGGGCTCATATTCTTGAAGAAGTGAAGGTTCGGATCGCCGTGCTTTTCGCGGAAGGAGCGAAGCCCGCGGGAAGTGCCGTCCGAGCCGGCGTCCGGGTTCGGCCAAAACCACAGCGTCGGAAGACCGGTCGCGTGCACGGCCTTGAGCGTCTCATCGACGTGCTGACGTGCCTCGCCGTGCTCTGTCGTGACCGGGTGCTGCATGACGACGATGTAGCCGTCCGAGAGGTCGAGGTCGGAGCCGACTCCGCCGTACTTCTGAATCGGGTCGAAGTTGAGCGAAGGGTCGTCGAGAATGGACGCGGCGATGTCGATCGAAGGGCAGCCGGTGACGTAGATCTTCTCCTCGGCTTCGCCCATTTTGCGGACGCGCTCGCCCGCGCTCTCGCTTGCGACAAGATGCAGATCGGCAAGCTTGGTGATCGCGTGGCGAACCTTTTCGTCGATGGAACCCGTCACCTCGCCGCCCTGAATATGCGCAAGCGGGATGTTCTGATAGGCGGCCGCGACGGCGGTCGAAAGCGTTTCGTAGCGGTCCGCAATCGTCACGACCACATCGGGCTTAAAGTTATCGAAAACCGTCGCGAGCTCGAGCATGCCGATCGCGGTCGTTTTCGCCATGGCGGATGGGGTCTCCGCGTCGAGCAGGTTTTCTACGCGGTGGGCGATTTCGAACCCTTCCGCTTCCATGCGCTTTACGACGCGGCCGTAGCTATCGGAAAGAGCCGACGCAGCGACGACGAGCGTGAGCTTCAGATCCGGGTGATCTTTAAAGGCCTGAAGCGCCGTCTTGCAGCGAGAATAACTGGGGCGCGCGGTGACAACAGCGAGGACGTGGCGTTTTTCGGTCATGGAGGATTATCCCTTCAGCTCGTCGAGCGCGAGCGGCTCACCGGGCTGGTAACTCTGTTTTAATGTGCGGCCGATCAGCTCATCGGTGCGGGAAGCGGAGATGCCCGTCCCGGGCTTCCGGAAGTCGAGATCGCTCATCGAGATGACGGTACCTGCTTCCAGCGCAGTCTTGGCGACCACGCTCTTCGTAAAGAGACGACGCATCTCCTGCATATCCCCCGCCGCAGCATCCTTGTCGATCGGATGCGCCAGTGCCGTCTCCATAAATCGGATGCCCTTGGTGAGCGTCTCGAGTTCGTCGAAGGTAATGCTCGAGGTAACGTCGGGTCCGAAGGCCTTCCGGCTCAGGGTGACATGGAGCTCCACCGCATCCGCGCCATGCGCCGCAGCGGCGAGGCATGGGTAGATGGTTCCGGAATGATCGGAGAGACCCGCGCCAACTCCCGCGAAGCGCTCGCGGATCTCGTTCATCACATTCAGTCCCAATCGCTCTGGGGGACAGGGGTAGGCCGACGTGCACTGAAAGAGGCTGAAGGGAACGCCCGCGCTCTTTGCGAGCTCTGCGACGCTTCCAAGTTCGGCCCAAGGGCTCATCCCTGTCGAGCAGAGCATCGGCTTTTTCGTGTCCAGCATTGCGCGCAGGAGAGGGGTATTGGTGACCTCGCCCGATGCGACTTTCCACGCCGCCATATCGAGGTTCTTCAGGAGTTCGACCGCCTCGAATGAGAATGCCGAGCTGAGAAAAAGAATGCCGCGATCGTCGCAGTGTTTTTTCAGGCCCGCCCAGTGCTCCTTCTTAAACTCCATGCGCTTCCAGTACTCGAAGCGCGTGTCATCTTGGGGGCTGAACTTGATGCGCCAGGGCTCGTCTGGGGTGCTCTCCGCGTCCGCGATATGCGTCTGGAATTTTGCGGCGTCGGCGCCCGCATCCGCGATGGCGTCGATGAAGGCGTGCGCATGTCCAAGGCTCCCGTCATGCGCCTGCGCGACCTCAGCGATGATCAAGGTCTTGCCTGGGGGCGTGATTCCAGTTCCTACGCGGGTCATTTCGAGGGTCCTTTTCTTCCGCTTCTCGGCCGACGCGAGAGCGGTAGGGGTCTGTGTTGCGCCAAGGCTGGCGCGCATTCGCACGCGGAGAGCTCCGAGTGCTCCGGGGGACTTACTCAACGCCGCCCGGACCCGCAAGGGCGCGGCTGTCCCGCGTTGGAGACCCCCAAGAATCCCACGCGAAATCGCGATCGACCCCTCATGTGGGCAGGGTGCGCAAGACTGGCAGTCGCCGATCTCTTTTGCGTTCAGCTTCGTCCGGCGATAGACTTTGGACATGCCAAAAGACGTAAAGCGAAGGCGCCTCAGTGGCCGTGGACTTCTTGTGGTCGGTGGACTGGTCGGCGCGAGCTCGCTGATCGGATGCGGCTCGGACGACGACGCGGTGGCGAATCTGCTCCCTCCCCCGGATGCTGCGCCCGATGCGCCCGATGATGCAGCGGCGGACGTCATGGAAGATGCGCCGGTCGCAAACCTTCTCCCGCCGCCCGACGCTGGCGAAGAAGATGCCGGAGAAGAGGATGCTGGTGAGGACGCCGACGTCGAAGATGCCGACGTTGAGGATGCGCCCGTCGCAAACCTCCTCCCGCCGCCGGACGCTGGGGAATAGTTCCTCCGCCAGATGGCCAAAGAACTATTTGAGCTGGAGCTCCTTGGCGGAGCGACGGAACGCCGTTATCGAAAGCAACGACCCGAGGTGGAAGAGATGCCTTGGGGCACGATCGACATTGATGGGTTCGATCCTGCCGTCTTGCTCGCCGCACGGAAAGCTTGGACTGGCGCAGCGTTCCAGGAACATCGCACCGGTATCGCCTGTGCTCTCGCACTGAAAGCATTGATGGAGGCCCGAGCGCCGCTCGATCTGGTTGCGCAGGCAACGCGCTTTCCGCTCGACGAACTTGTGCACGTCGAGTTGACCTCGCGAATGGCAATGGAGCTCGGTGGCGCCACCGAGATTATTCATGACCCTGACCGTTTGGTGGTGAAACCTCTCGAAGGCGTCGACCCGCTGCTCCGTGCTGGGGACCTCGTGGTTCGCTTTTTCTGTGTTGGGGAAGCGCTGAGCATCCCGATGCTTCGGGGCGCTTGGAAACATGCGGAGCACCCTTTGCCGAAGGCCGTCTTGGGACGAATCGTTCGTGACGAAGCCGCGCATGGAACCTTTGGATGGACTTTTCTCGATTGGGCGCTTCCGCACTATTCCGAATCCGACCTTGCGGTTCTCGCTCGCTCTGCGGATGAAACCATTGAGCGCGTTCTGCACAATTGGGAGGAGATCCGAAGCCGACCCCGCAAGACTCATCCGCAGATTCACGCGCTCGGCTGGATGGAATCCGATGACTATCTCGAGCTCGCAAATCGAAGCCTGGAGCGAAACGTGATCCGGCCGCTATTGCGTCGCGGTATTCCCATCCAGAGCAAGCCGCTTGCGAAGGCGGGACGACTTTACGAGACCGATGCCGCGGTCGGACTCTTTGCGAGCAACGATCCGCCTTCACCGTGAAGGCAGCGTCATCTCGTGAAGGAGCTGTCGCCTAAGGACGCGCTCTCGATCTTCCGGAACCGTGGAGATGGTGTCGCGATAGAAGCGCACGCGTGTAAATCTCCCGGCGATTCGCGACCGGCTCTCGCCATAGCGCATCCAATACGCCGCGAACCGCTCTGGCGCGGCCCGTGCGGTCTCATGCGAGCCCATCAGGCTCCACTGAAGTGACCACACGCGCTGAGTTCGTCCTTCAGGATGCAGCCAGTTGCTGGGGATTCCGTACTCGTTGCCCGCCTCATCAAAGACAGCGACTTGCAGCACCGGAAGCGTCGCGCGGACGAGGCGACGATGAAACTTCGGGTAACACGTGAGCGGCCAGCTATCGGAGATCCCAAGGGCGCCGTAGACCAGGTTTCCCGCAATGATGAGCGCTCCGACCAACATGGAGAGGCGAGTCCCGAGAGTGACGGTACGCGCGCTTGGAGCCGGCGCCTGCTTTCGAAGACGTCGCACGAGTGCATCCCAATCGACAAAGACAACGTACGTTTGCCAAAGCGCGGCGAAGCGAATGCCCATGAGGAGCGCGATCGCTTTGTGGAATATCAATGCGCCCCCGACCGCGATCGGACGCACGCGGCGAAAGGGGAGCGCGAAGAGAAAGCCGAGTTCGAGGGCGAGCACGGAGAGCGCGCTGAGCTTTAGAAGGCGAGGGTACTGATCGACGCGGAAGAGCGGCTGGAACTCCGGTAGCTGAATCCACTTGGCGTAGAGCTGGTTGCGCAAATTGTCGCTGAGTGCCCACGCGATGCCGGACTCGAGCAGTTTCCAGAGCCCTGGAAAGAAGTAGATGAGCCCGATGAGAATCCACGCGCATCGGATGGGGATGCCGTAGCGATACGAGCGTTCGTCCTGAAGCTCTGTCTTCCATGGCAGAAGTCGATCAAGAGCGAGGGCGTCGGTGCATGGACTGCTCGCGAGGAGCGCGGCGAACCAAAGCAGGTGATGGTAGTGCCGTGCGTTCCCAGAGTGTTGCGGAATACCCAGAAGATAGAGCGCGCTCACCGTGACGATGCACCACGGAAGCCGACCAAAGACTCCAAGGAGACCGCAGCCGAGCCCGGCGTAGGTTGCGTATTGTGCTGCTTGTGCCGCGCCTTCATCGATTGGAAGCAAGGCGTAGAGCCATCCCGATCCGTGCGGGGGCACGCCCAGCGAGCTCGGAAGCGTCGCCCAGTCCACTGCGCCTCTCAGGTCTGGTAGACGAAGAAAGATTGCGGCGATGGCGATTCGAAAGATCGCGAGATTCAGTGCGCTATCGAGGCACGCATCTGCAAGGCGCTTCGTTTGCGTGCCCGTGCCGATCACTCGGTCTCAGAGGCGGGAGCCGTGTTTTCGTCCGCCGCGTTCTCGTCCGCCGCGTCGCGATCGCCTGGCAGCTCGATCCCGAAGAGTCGCATCGCGTTCCGATAGTAAATTTTCTCCAGCACTTCTCGCGTTAAGCCAATCCCGTCGATCCGCCAGTCTCCCTGAATTGGGGTCGGATGTTCGAACTGGCGCTCGTTTGTTTCGAAGTATCGCCAATGCGCATCAAAGAAATACGGGATCCGCTCTGGAGGATCGGGCCTTTCTCCGCTGGAGCCGAGAATGTATCCGCCTGCCCCCATTTGGAAATCCGTGCCGAAGAGGATGCGATCCGCGAAGCGGGTGAAGAGCGCCCGCATTCTCACGGGGTCGTGGCGGCCGATCTCGGGAATACGTGCGCCCGTTTCGACATAGAAGTTCGGGTAGGTCTCGAGCATTCGCTCGATCCAGTCTGGATCTTCCGGAGCGTTGCCAAAGTGAGCTCCTAGAAATGAAGTGTTTGGATGGCGCGCGACCCGCCGCTCAAAGCCGTCGAGGAGTTCGCGCCAGCTGGGCCATGCGCCACCATCGATGCGAGGCCCGTGAAAGCTCCAGCTCGGATGGGCGCTTAGCTCCGCGTACCGTTCATTCTCTTCGTTAAGGGGCTCGAAGAACGCGCGTGGATCTCCGGTGTGGATGAGGATGGGCATGGAGTGCTGGCCCGCCGCCTCGAAGAGCGGATCGAGATTTTCGTCGTCAACGCGAAGAAGATCACGATCTTCTCCCATATACCCAAGGCCGAGAGCTTTGGAGATCTTGATTCCCACGGCGCCTGATTCTCGGCAAATGCGAACGAGATCTTGCGCGTACTCGGCCCAGTCCGGTTCCCAGCTTCGGCGAAAATCAACGACGCAGTAAGGCAAAAGCCGTCCTCCGGTCGTTTCGATTCCGCGAACCGACTGTGCAAGCGAACGCCCAGGATGTCCGCCGGATGCGTTGAGCATCATGACGATGCCGTGCGGCTGTACGAGCGAAAAGACCTGGGGCGCACGGGTCGGTGCGAGGTGAACGTGCACGTCGATCTTCGGAATCGCCGCGGGGTATTCGGCAGCGTTTGGCGATCCGTTGGCTTCGGGACCTTCGGTGCTTGTGTGGGTCCGAAGGGCGAAAATCGTGGCCGCGATGGCAGCAAGGCCAAGCCCGATGACCAACGCTGCGCGGGTCCCACTTCGTTGGCGATTTGGGCGGTTCATTCTTTCCGGCATAGCAGGCGCATGCCCGATCCCCAACGTT
>JAHDCI010000089.1:16251-18946 GCA_020629955.1 Myxococcota bacterium
CGCCCGCTTCTCGACAAACGCGAAGGGTCGGCATTGCAGCGCTATTGCCTCATGCTATTTCTTCAACGATGACAAAATCGAAGTTGACTTTCATTATCGCAGCTAGCCTTTGGGCGTTTGGCTGTGGCGACGACGACTCGGCTGCGGATGCGTCGATGGATGGCGCAGCCGACGCCGCCGAAGATGGCTCCATCTTCACGCCCCCAAGCTGTGAGGGCATTGCGGTCGGGCGTCCCGAGATTGCCTGCACCCCACTTGAGACAGATTACGTTCCGGGCTCGGATAGCGATGGATGGGATTCTTGCATCGTCGATTCAAGTGGCGATGACTATCCGCGAATCGAAGAGACCGTTTCGACCATCGCGCGTGTCGCCGGCTACGACCGGATCGCGGCGCGAATCTTCACGGACGCTACCCCTTCCGCAGCCGACTTCCTTGCGGCTCGCGAGATCTATCAAGAAGACGAAGGTCTCGATTCGCGAATTGTCCGCCGCTATGATCCTCGCTACGAGGCGCCGGAAGGCATCGACTGCACGATGGCCGCGGTGGCCGAAGCGAACCCTGACTATTGTGTTGGCCCCGCGATCCTACAGCCCATTTTGCTCGACGCGTTTCAGAAGGGAATTGCCGGAGAAGAGCCGGGAATCCAAGCCGCGCGAATCGAAGCGGCGCTGCTTTGGTTCATGTACGCGTCCGTCAGCAAGGAATCCTTCACCTGCACAACGAGCGCAAAGGATTGCGATTCGGCGTGGGCTTATTACAACGGCGGCACCTCGCGAGACGATGGGCTCGCGCTCGCCGCTGAGATTCGGTCGGTGGATATCGCGGCCCACAATCGCGTGTTCGACGGCATCCTCGCCCTCCGCTGCTGGCGCGACCTCGATTTTCAACCGGAGGCGACGATGCTCGACCTCCGCGACCGTGCCCGGGCCCAGCTGGATACCGCCCTCAGCTTTGGACTCGCGCAGGTAATTCGCCAGCGTATCCTCGACATCTGCGATGCCGAAGGGGACGCACTCGCGGTTCAGTGGGCGGGGCTTTCGATTCTCCTCCGCGCCCTAAAAGCAACCGCCGAAGCAGGGGATGCGAGCGCGGCGCAAGTCATCGCAGAGGCCGCGGCCCAGGCGAACCCGGGCGATGTGGATATGACTGCGCTCGTAAGCGCGATCGACACGGTCTACACCTGTCCTTGATCGCGAAAGACGCAATCGAGGAGGCGCCTTCGGGCGCCTTTTCCTTTGGCGTGAACATGGTGCGCGCCTTCGAGCCTATGCTATCAGCTGCCGATGATGAGCGCGGTGAGCACTTTCGAGCGGGCGAGGCGATGCATCGCTGGTCTGCTCCTCTTGTGTTTCTCGTGTGGGGTTGCGGATCTCGACAATCCCTCCTCTCCTCGCGTTCCGGCGCCAGCCCGTTCGTTTGAGGAGGTTCGAGCGGAGCTCATCCAGGGGCTCTACGGCAGCGAGTCGCTGCCTTCCGGTGGACCCCAGTCGCGAGGACGTGCGCGTCGAGAGTACGCCCAGCTTTTTCGGGGCGCAGAAAACCTCTCCCACATGGAGGAGATGCGTTTCGACCTGGATTTTGAGCTCAGCTCAACCGCGCTCGTGCTCCACCCTGTGCGGCGAAACGGCACATTTTTCGTTTATCACCTCGGCCACCAGCAAGGGTTTGAGGGCAGCCGCGAGATCGCTGCCGAGCTTTTGCGCTCCGGCTACACCGTCGGAGTTCTCGCGATGCCTTTGATGGGACCGAACCGGGCTCCCGAGACATTGGAAATCGAAGGGCGGAGTTATCGGGTGGGGCGCACGCCGTGGCTGCATCACGCGTTTGTCGAACCGCATCGCGATGGCCACCCGATGCTCAAGCTCTTCTTGGAGCCCGTGCATCGACTCATCACCGCCTTTCGCCGTAGTCGTCCATCGATTCGCCGGGTTCATATGGCGGGTCTCTCCGGTGGCGGGTGGACCACGCACTTCGCGGCCGCGCTCGATCCGAGGATTTCGTTCAGCGTCGCGGTGGCGGGGTCGGTTCCCTTTCACCTTCGCCGCGGCGCATATGTGAACGAAGTCTCCGATTTCGAGCAGAACCCGTCGAACTGGCCGGGAGAAGCCGGCTACGAAGAACTCTATGCGATGGCTGCGTCGGGAGGCCGAACGCACGTGCAGGTTCTTCACCAAGATGATGTTTGCTGCTTTCGTGCGGAAGGCCGCGAGCTCGCTCTGTCCCGCTACGTAGAGCGCGTAAAGGCTCGTCTGGCGGGGCAAGGGTTCTTTGAGCTCATCGTTCAGCCACAGCGCGAGCATGAGATCCTTCCGCCGACCCTCGACCTCATCGCGGGCAAATTCCGTCTTCGTGACGTGCCGCCGCTGGTAAGCTGGTGAAACCACCCGCTCACGATCCGCTTCGAGAGTTGTGTCCCGTGGATCGGCGATAAAAGCGCCAGTTTCGCGTTATGAACACGCACGTTTCGGCCATCTCGGGCGCAGCCCCCGGCAAGTCGCGGGAACGCTCGATGCATTTTTCTCAACAGATGCCCATCCGGGCTTCGCCGATGGTGCACTTCAGGTCTGCTTTTGGTATAAGCCCCCGGACGACGGCTCCCGCTGTTGTTGAAGAATGACCTCCGGCTTCGTCCGGAAACCTAACCTGAACACCGCCCGAAGAGGCGGAGAGGTCAGCCATGAATATCCATGAA
>JAHDCI010000090.1 GCA_020629955.1 Myxococcota bacterium
GCTCGATGGCGGGCTACCCGCTTGGCGTGCGATCGACGGCCCTATCGAAAAGAAGTCGGACACCGCAAAAATAGATAGGGCAAAAATAGATAGGGCAAAAATAGATAGGGCGAAATTAGATAGGGTCGTCACAGCGTCTGCTTTCGACGGTTCGCTCGACATGACGCGCTTTTGGACTGCGGCGCAGGTCGCTGCGCGGGAGCGGAGCGTCGCACTATTCGACGCGAGGCCCGCACCGCGATTTCGCGGCGAGGCCCCTGAACCACGAGCCGGGCTACCCTCTGGGCATATCCCGGGTTCCCTCTGCCTGCCGTATGCGAGCCTTCTGAAAGACGGACGCTTGCTTCCGCGGGATGAGCGACTTCGTATGCTCTCCGAGCTCATCCCAGACGGCAGCGAGGAGCTGGTCTTCACCTGCGGCTCGGGCGTCACCGCGTGCATTCTGGCGCTCGTGGCCGCCGACGCCGGATACGAAAACCTGCGCATCTACGACGGCTCCTGGACTGAGTGGGCAAGCAGTGGTCGTGCGATCGCGGAATCGACGCATGACACAAACCACTGAGGCGATGCTGTCGCTCCGCGCTCAGTGCGCGGGCAACACGTGACGAATCGTACCTTCGCCGTCGACGTCTAACCGAAGAAGAAGCTCTGTCGCGCAGGAGCGGCTACTTTCTCCAGCGCTCTCGGCAAAACGAACCTGAAACACTTCGCCTTCACGCCACACCAACTCGATCATCGCCGGGAACGGCATCCCGCAGAGTTCGATGCTCGAGCGAAGCGCATCGATCTGCTGACGGATATCCCGGTCATCCCTCGGTACCTCGATCGGATCTCCATCTTGGGGTCCCTCGGTTCCCCATCCGTATGCCTCTTCGGAAACTACCGGGGCCGGAGGTTCCATCGCAGATAGCCTGCCGGCCTCTTGAAGATACTCTTCGAAAGTCGAACGCTCCGAAAAGTGGAGGGCAAAAGAATGCCCGCAAGCCTGAAAGGCGTACTCTCGCGGTTCCAGCTGATGCAAGGCATTGAGGGGAATCGTCGGAGCACCATTAGGTTCACCTGTGGCACGAATTCCGCCGACGGCGACGTCATTGCAGGTCTCGCCGCGAGAGTGAGCGCGAACTTGAATCCGGGAACCTCCTTGAAGGGCGACCAAGGTAACTCGAACATGAGGCCGCTGAGCGATAAGCCTGACGCCGGGATGTCCTCGAAGCTCTCCAGCTTCCATGGAGACACCCGAGCGCTGGATCTCGTGCGGGGTCCGTGTTCGCGCTTCATCTACTCTCGCGTCTCCTACCATCAGACGCTCGCGTGCAGGAGCTCTACGCATTTCGGGCTCCGCGACACAGGCGCGCCCGCCACAAATGTAACGAACATAGTGACCGCACCCCCAAACGTCATAAGCGCCCGCCTCGAGGCTGCGGTACTCCGGAACTTCATCACAGTGGAACTCGTTCATGAACCGGCGCTGTAGGAGCCCAGGTCCGCCACAGCCGATCAGAAACGACAACAATAGCGCGTAGCGTACGCATGAACTCATTCGACGTAGCATTTCCCCACTTTCAGTTTGCCCCCCGAATGCAAAAGGCGGAACCGCTCTGATTCCGCCCTTCACCCATATCCAAATTCCTATCGGTGGCGCTGTTTGCGCTCGCGCTCGACCTGCTCTTTGTACTCAACCGAGTAGCGGGTCCACGGTCTTAGCTCAAGGCGCTTAAACGAGATGGGCTCGTCGGTGCCTTCGCAGACGCCGTAGTCACCTTCCTCAAGCTTCTCGAGAGCGTTCTGAATCTGAACAAGGAGCTTTCGCTCTTTGTCCGCAAAACGCATGAGGTAGGCCTGCTCCGTGTGGCGCTGGGCGACGTCCATCTCATCCGAGAGCGGATCGACATTCGAGATCGCATCCGAGAGATGTTCGCCAAGCCCCTGCATCACGCGGCTGCGCTCTGAGAGAAGCTTCTCGTAGAGCGTCTTGACCTGCTTTTTCGTGAGCTTCGCATCGGGATGAGCCTTGGGCTCAAATGCGTTCTCTTCTTTCTTGCTCTTCTTCTTCGCGGCCATCACGAATCTCCCGGTTGAGCAGGTTTGCCAAAAACAGCAAACCTAAAAGTGGCCTTCGCGACCACAAAAGTTGGCCGCATGAAATGCCATACCCTGACCTAAGTTGCAATGCTGGACTGACGAGCGGGTCGGAAGATTCCGTATTCTTGCGGAAAAATGAACTCCCACCAGACTGTGGCAAACGCCTTCTCTTCGGCTTGAGACATCAAGTTCACCGAAGTTCCGTGACCTAATACCAACCAGTTTAGCGCACAAACGTAAGCGGATTTAGCGGTTCGCCGAAAATGGACGCGTGCGCTTCGGCAGCGGCCCGCTGGATTTCCTCCTCCGAAAATCCGCGGAGTGCGAGATAGAGGCGGGCGAAAGCCGAGCGATCGATACGTCCCTCTTGAATCAAAGGCGCAAACTCCAGGTCAAGCGATTCGCCAAGGCT
Organism: Myxococcota bacterium; assembly: GCA_020629955.1. Taxonomy (GTDB): domain Bacteria; phylum Myxococcota_A; class Polyangia; order Polyangiales; family Houyiibacteriaceae; genus JAHDCI01. The sequence continues at coordinate 2,495 of JAHDCI010000090.1, forward strand.
CGTAAAGAGAATCGCCATCACCTGGCTGAGCGGTCCAGGGCGGCGGGAGAGGTACAGGTGGCGCCCGAGGAGGGCGAGGTCAACGCGCGCAAGCACCTGGGCACCCGAGAGTTCTCTAAGGTACGCGCTTAGTTCCAAAACCGAGCGCTCGGAGAGGTAGCGCTCCTCCATCACTCTCGCGATTCGAGCGTCCGCGCTCGGAGCGTAGTCGAGTCGGTGCTGCGATTCGTGAAGTGCCACGACGCGACCGAACGCCTCATCCCAAGCGCGATATGCACCGCGAACCTCGTCCGCCTCGAGGGCCTCCATCGCGTGTTCAAGCGCGCGCCACTCATGCCGCGGTACGCTCTCCTCAATGAGCGCGTAGGCCTCCAGATCTACGTCAATGCGACGCGGCTCGATAAACCGGACGCTATCCCGAAGGTCCGAGCGCCACTGCACGAAGAGCTGATGCCGTGCAGCGAGCGCCTCACCAAGTTCAACACTCGAAGGATGGAGCGCTTCTCCGGCGAGCGCGATGTCCGCCGCAATCGCTTCGCGAAGCTCTACCGACTGCTCGAACTCGCGATCGGGAGAAAAGATCGTCTCATCCGCGCCCAGCGTCATCAGCACCTCTGCGAGATGCTCCTCGATCTGACTCTCCAAAATGAGCGCGTCATCAATGGTCCTCCGCGTAAAGCCAAGGCGTGGTCGCTCGAAGGCACTCTCGTCGAGGCGCCGAAGCCGGAGAGAGCGAACGCGCCCGTCTTCGTGGGCGAGGAAGCGAACGTCTTCGACGCCATAGGTCGAAAAGAAGATCCGCGTCGACCCCGGACCTCCGCGGGAAGAAGCAACGATGCTCAGGTCGAGAAAATAGCCGAGCCCGCGATCCGCAATCTCGCGGTTAAACGCATCCACCGCTCCAATATGCCCGTGTGCCGCAGGGCGCGTTTTTGCTTGCACAAGCTCCTTCGATTGATGGAGCACTGCGTGCAAAAAGGATCGGATATTGGCACCGAAGAGCAGCTCGGCTTCGGTCAGGGTCTCGGCCTCGACGCGGAGCATTTCTTCGTCGGCAAGCTCCATCTCAAACTCTTCTCGGTAGGCAAAGCGCACGCGATCGAGCTGTGCGGCCCAGTCTGGGATGGTAGATTCAAAAAACGCACGCACCTCTGGGCTGCCCGCTCTCGGCCGTCCCCCATCCTGCCAGGCCCGTGGGTTCTCTTCCTCCTGCGAGCGAAGCGCGATAGGAGGCCGGGTGACCCAGTACACGCCGGCGATCAGCGCAGCGACGATTGTTAGCGTAAGTCCTAGTAGCTGCAGGTTCGCTCTCCCCGAGACCGGGCGGACTATCTCCTCGGTCTCTCGATGAAATGCCGCATCCACTTCACCTGCTGTGAGCCCACCGTCTTCCACACCGACGAGACGGAGATACGCACGCCGAAACGTACGACCTTCATCCTCTTCATTGGTCTCTCGCAGCACATCACCGACGAGGTCTCGCACGTTGCGCCGGACCTTCGCCCGAATCGCGAAATCGACTTCTCGGTAAACACTCGCTCGCGCTTTCGATAGATCCGCCGCAGCCCCAAGTTCCGCCAAAACCGCTGCGGTGTGTTGTCTCGCCCCAAACACGATCAGAGCCCGAGATCGATGCCTTGTTCAAGCAGTGCTTTGCGGGCCTTTGCAAATCGCGCTGCTGGTCCGATGGCGAAGAGACAAACGAGTCCCGCGATCAAAGCCATGCCGCCGGCGCAAAGGTTCATCAAAGAGAAACCTGCTCCATTTCCAAAGAGCCAGAATGCCGCGAACAGCCCCACAACGCCGTTCCAGCCGAGAGCCGCGAAGGCCCCTCCGAATTTTCCTCGGTAGAGCCGCAACGCGAAGAAGAGCCCGATGGGAAACATGAGCAAGAGTCCGTAAACGAGATACTCGCGCCACGGCGTGCGCCAGGTGACATCGAGGTACTGAGCCCCGGTCAACGTTAGAAATAGGGAGGCGAGCGAAGTCAGGGCGCTTGCGGCCGTCACCAATCCGGGAACCGCAGCAGCGAGGTCGCTATCGTCCGGAGTGCCGGGCGGCGGGTATCCGCTGTGCGGAGAATTTTGTGGGGGATGGGGCGAGTGCATGATCGGGACGTGCTCATCCGGGCGATGGATGTCAACTCATTCGCATCGTGGTGATCTTCAAAGCCGCGAATTCGAATGCTTCGCTTCCGCTCTTCAGATCGGACATGGCCCCAAGTTCCGTGATATGAATCCGGCCATGCGAGTTTTGGTTACCGGCGGCGCTGGCTTTATCGGCGCGAACTTTCTTAATCTTTTGGTCCCTCGGCACCCCGAGCACGAGTTCATCAACGTCGACTCGCTCACCTATGCGGGGAACCTCGAATCGCTCGCAAAGGTTCAAGATAGCGCGAACTATCATTTTGAGCGGGTCGATATCACGGACGCAGACGCGGTGAACGCAGTCTTCGAAAAGCATCGGCCCGATTGGGTCATTCACTTCGCCGCGGAAAGCCATGTCGATCGAAGCATCGAGGGGCCCAAGCAGTTCATCCGTACGAATATCGAAGGCACATTTAACCTGCTCGAGGCGGCGCGGCACCTCTGGGGCGAAAATCGCGAAGGCAAAGTCTTTCATCACGTCAGCACCGACGAGGTCTATGGATCGCTCGGCGCCGAGGGCTTTTTCACCGAAGAAACAGCCTACGACCCATCAAGCCCCTACTCGGCAGCGAAGGCCTCGAGCGACCATCTGGTTCGCGCGTGGCACCGAACTTTTGGTCTTCCCGTGAAGATTACGAACTGCTCGAACAACTATGGTCCATTGCAGTTCCCCGAGAAACTTATCCCCGTCATGATCCTCAATGCCCAAGAGCGGAAGAAACTTCCGATCTACGGCGAAGGACTGAACGTGCGCGATTGGCTCTACGTCACCGACCATTGCGAGGCGATCTGGACCGTGATCGAAAAAGGCAAGATCGGCGAGACGTACAATATCGGTGGGCACAACGAAAAGACGAATATCGAAGTTGTCGACGCACTCTGCACCCTCGTCGCCGAAGAGACCGGCGCCTCTGCAGACGAGCTCCTCGCACTCAAGCACTTCGTCAAAGATCGCCCCGGCCATGATATGCGCTACGCGATCGACGCCTCGAAGATCGAGCGCGACTGTGGCTGGACGCCGAAGGAAACCTTCGAGACGGGCATGCGCAAGACCGTGAAGTGGTACCTCGAGAACACGTCCTGGATCGAAAACGTGCGCTCCGGCGAATACCAAAAGTGGATCGAAACCAACTATAGCGACCGCCAATAATCAGCGAGGACGAAGGAAGAGATCATGATCACCAAAGGCATCATCCTGGCGGGAGGCTCCGGCACCCGACTTCATCCCCTGACCAAGGGCGTCAGCAAGCAGCTGATGCCGGTTTACGATAAGCCGATGATCTACTACCCGCTCAGCACGCTGATGCTGGCGGGGATCCGCGATGTGCTGGTGATCAACACGCCTCACGAACAGGAGATGTTTAAGCGTCTTCTCGGCGATGGGTCGCAGTTCGGAATCAACATCACCTACGCGGTTCAGCCAAGCCCCGACGGCCTCGCGCAAGCGTTTCTCATCGGCGAAGAGTTCATCGACGGCGACCCCTGCGCGCTCGTCCTCGGCGACAATATTTTCTACGGACACGGCCTGCCGGAGCAGATGAAGCGAGCCGCCGCCCGAGAGCACGGTGCAACCGTCTTCGGCTACTACGTGAAGGAACCGAGCGCGTACGGCGTCGCGGAGTTCGACGAAACCGGCAAGGTCATCGGCCTCGAAGAGAAGCCCGAAGATCCGCGCTCGAACTATGCGGTGGTCGGCCTCTATTTCTACGACAATCGCGTTGTCGAAATGGCCAAAGCGCTGAAGCCCTCGAAGCGTGGGGAGCTTGAGATTACCGATCTGAACCGTCTCTATCTCGAAGATGGCTCGCTGCAGCTCGAAAAGATGGGACGGGGCGTCGCGTGGCTCGATACCGGCAATCCGACCTCACTTCTTCAGGCCGCGCACTTCGTGCAGACGGTTCAGGAGAGGCAAGGGCTGATGGTCTCGTGTCCGGAAGAAATCGCCTTCCGCGAAGGCTGGCTCGACGCACAAGAGCTCGGCAAGCTCGGCGAGGCGATGAAGAAGACGCCTTATGGCCAATATCTAATCGCGCTCTCGCGCGGCGAAGGTGCCTAATGCAGGTCGAGTCTCTGGCGATCCCCGAAGTAAAGCTCATCAAACCACGTGTCTTTGGGGATGAGCGCGGCTTCTTTCTTGAGACCTTTTCAAGCGAGCGTTACGCGGAGCACGGGATCGACCTCCCCTTTGTGCAAGACAATCTCTCGTACTCGCGAAAAGGAATCCTGCGAGGGCTGCATCTGCAAAACCCACATGCGCAGGGCAAACTCGTCTCGTGTGTGAAAGGCGCCGTCTTTGATGTCGCAGCCGATATCCGTGCTGGTTCGCCAACCTTCGGCAAATGGGTTGGCGCCACGTTAACGGCGGAAGGTCACGAGCAGCTCTGGGTGCCGCCCGGCTTCGCGCATGGTTTCCTGGTGCTCAGTGAGGACGCGCTCTTCTCCTACAAGTGCACCGACGGTTATCATCCGAGCTGCGAGATGAGCGTGGTCTGGAACGACCCGACGCTCGCCATCGACTGGCCGCTTGAAGGAGAGCCCACGCTCTCTGAGAAAGACGCCGCCGCGCCGAAGCTCGGCGATATCCCAGAAGCATCTCTCCCGAAGGTCTCCTCGTGAGCTTTTTTGTCGTCGCCCCGGAGGGCATGCTCGGTCGCGCCTGGGTGGAGCGACTCCGAATCGATGGCGAAGAATGGCGCTCCGCAGGTCTTCCTGAAATCGACCTCCTCGATGAGAGTTCGCTCAAGAAGATCGGTTCGCCCAACGTGATCGTGAACTGCGCGGCGTATACAAACGTCGATGGTGCGGAAACCGACGAAGAGACGGCGACAAAGGTCAACGGAGTCGGCGTTGGAAATCTCGCGCGTTACGCGGAATCCGTCGGCGCGACCCTACTTCACTACGGGACGGACTATGTCTTCTCGGGGGACGCGAGCGCACCCTACCCGCTCGATGCACCGATCGATCCGGTCAACGCGTACGGCCGCAGCAAGGCCGAGGGCGAGCGGCAGCTTCGAGCCGCGGGAAAGAACCACCTCAATATCCGAACGAGCTGGCTCTACGCCCCATGGGGTCAGAACTTCGTGCTCACGATGAAGAGGCTCTGCGCGGAAAAAGACGCACTCCGGGTCGTCGATGATCAGCGAGGACGGCCAACGAGCGCCCAGCATCTCGCGGAAGCTTCGCTTCGTCTATGGCGCGCAAACGTACGCGGCGACGCACATATTACGGACGGCGGCGAATGCACGTGGCACGGGCTCACGAGCCATATCGCGGACTGGGTAGAGAGCCGCGGCGGTAGCGCGTGTGATGTCACGCCCTGCACCTCCGATGAATACCCGCGGCCGGCAAAGCGGCCCGCATATAGCGTGCTCGACCTAAGCGCGACAGAGGCCGCGATTGGCCCGATGCCCGACTGGAAAGCGAACGTCACGAAAGCGCTCGTTCGCTCGTAAGAACCTCTCGCTCCGCTTCTTTTCAAACAGCAGCTCGCATTTTCGGAGTGCTTTGTGCGTCGTCACGAGCGTTGCACTCGGGCGAGGCGCTCGATTACTCTCTCCGCGATGCGGCTCCGAAAAGCGAAACCCCACTTCCGGCTTTCTTCCGGTTCAAAAACCATCGCGAAATCACTCGTGGGGGCAACGTTCGTGGTTGCCGAACTTTTGGGCTGTGGCGGTTCCTCGGCGACGACACCGATGGTTGAGCCCCCGCCGCCACCAGAGCGTACCGCCGCCGACAGTGAAGTCATCCGGTCGCTCATGCTCTCGGTCGCAGAACAACGCCTCTGCGAGCAGATGACCGGCCAATACGTGACCTTGCCCGATACGGACTCAGAATCCGGCCCCGCGGGCGGCGCCTCTCCCGCGGGCGGTCGCCTCAAGATCCAAGGCTGCCGGGCGGAACGGCGAGAGAACCGCCTTGCCATGCACCTCGAAGGCCCCGGGTGGACGTGGGTCGAACAGACCTCGGCTGGCCCGGCCGGATCGAGCTTTACTGTTCGCGGCTTCCTTCACTTCGAGACCGAGATCGATCTCGAGGGCGAGATCGACCTCGCCTTTTCCGAAGATTCCGGCATCGTCAGTCTGTGGCTCACCCCCACGCGCGAAGCCGACGCGGTCGCTGCGGCGATTCGTCCGACCGGTGCCGTTCCCGTCGAGCCAGATGGCGGTTGGTCTCGCTTTCTCGGTGCCGTCGGCGGCGTCTTCGGAGACTCCGTCGAAGAGCGCGCCCGTCCGATGGTCGAAGAGCAAGGCGGCCAGATGCTTCAAGAGAAGCTCGCTGGTGGCTTCACGTTCACCGTCGATCTCTGCCGCGGACAAACGGACTCCATGATGGGGCCACTCGAGAATGGGCAGGTTCCCGTCCGCCCCTACCCGCCCGATGGCACCGCCTGGCTCGCCAACCAGCGATCCCGCCTTCGCGCCGGCGGCCTTGATGTGGCTGGACCGTTCCGTACGAGCGATGCCCCACTTCGGGTTGAGCTCGAAGTCGAATCCGGCCCCGGGCTGGAGCTTCGCACCTACTGCACCGCACATGGCAACCCGCTCGTCGAACAATATATCCGCGATGGCGAGGTCCCCGAAACGCTCCCGGCGGCGCTCACCACCCAGCGCATCACCGGCGGCGAAACGACCTTCGTCGACGTCGACACCCGCGACTGCGCTGTGCTTCTTGTGGGTACCCCCATCGGCAATACGCCGACCGTGTATCGCTATCGCGTACAAGAGCGCGGCGCGCGCGCCGAAGCGCTGATCCGCTGCGAGTAACGCTCTCCATCGAAGCGTTTCAAAAAGAGAAAATATTATTCCAACGGCGTGATAGATTCGCGCATGTTTTTCAAGACGCGACGGTTTCGCCATGTCTGCGGCCTATTCTTATTTTCGGCCGCATTGGTGGCGTGTGGTGATGATTCATCCGTTATCGTACCAACGATCGACGGGGGAACGGGAGAACCGGTTGCAGAGAGCTGCGAGCCGAATCCGTGCGTTTTCGGGGAATGTTTCGAATCCGAGGAGGGAGCATTCTGTGCCTGTGACTTCGGCTGGGGCGGGACAAATTGCTCGACGCCGCTTGAGGTCGAGGATTTTTGCGCAGCAGCAGACTGCGGCTCCGGCGAGTGTGTAAATGAAGCGGAGGGTTTCCGTTGTGAATGCGACTACGGCTTCGGCGGTGACGCTTGCTTCGAGAGAATCGATGTCGAGGATTTTTGCGTCGACTCTCCATGCGCCAACGGAACCTGCATCAACGAAAACGACGGGGCGACGTGCCGCTGCAACTTCGGCTGGGGCGGAAGCCTCTGCGATGAGCAGGTTGACCACTGCGACCCGAATCCTTGCGTAAATGGAACCTGCAGCAACACGCGCGACGGGGCCGTGTGTACATGTGAGCGCGGATGGGGAGGACCTTTTTGCAACGGCCGCCTCTCCGACTCGGCGTGTGAAGACCATGGCTGTGTGAACGGAACTTGCCGGGCGACATTGCGCGGAGCGGTTTGCGATTGTGACTCCGGTTGGGGCGGAGAGCTTTGCGACATGGAGGGCGCGGATGCCTGCGCCACCAATCCATGCATTAACGGGGATTGCTCTCAGGACGGGGATGGCTTCTCTTGCGACTGCTGGCAGGGTTACGAAGGCGACACCTGCGCAAGCCAGATCCCTGGAGCGGAGGTGGTGCCGATTCTCGAGATCAACGACTGCCGCGTGCCACTCTATAGCGTCAACCCGTGGGTTGATAATGGAGACGGGACGTACACAACGTCGAATCGTATCTTGCTCGAGCATGATGGAAGGTCGTTTGAGCTCCCGAGCAACGAGATGATCTACGACAGCAATATGCGTGCATTTCGCGGGGGACTCACCCGTTTTCCGCGCGGACCGATTCAGGGATTCGATACCGAACTCAACAGCCCTAGCCCGGCCGAGATCAACAGCTTGATCCAAACTGGAGCAGAGCTGCGGGAGCGTTTTGGAGACGACGCAGAGGTTCCAATCCCGGACGATCTCGAAGTACTCGCAATGACCTTGAGCGTGCGTGGCTTCACTCTCGATGCGCCATGGCTCGATCAAACGTTGCGAGCGGAAGAGCCTTTGGGGATCGACGAAACCAACCTCGTCGGAGTCTTTTGGGACCCGTGCGATATCACCGGGTTCTTCACCCTCGCGCCGGAGATCTTTGTCGGCTTCCCAGTGCAGGTCGGCGGGATGGGCGGCTCCCTCGGGAGAGGCTTTGAACTGACCGCTGAGAACAGTCTCTGGGAGGGCGAGTTCGATGACGAAAACGAACCGGTGCTCTCCGATCCTCCAACGCGCCGAGGCGGGTTTTATGCGAGCGGTTCGGTCGACCTCACCTTTGCGAAGATTCCAATCGCGGTCACCGCCAGCCTATTGGTCGACGACGACCCGGACGATAACGGAGCGCTGAGAGAACAGGATCTACGCACCATGCTCCGCGGAGGTTTTCCAGAAGACCCTATTCCAGAAGCCGTAGACGATTTTTCGATTCTCGCGCAGGGCGTGGTCGAGCCAGGGTTCACACTTGCCGGTCCCGCCGCGGAAGTCGCGAGCACTCTGGGAGACTACCTCGGGATCGACGATCTCGAGTTCAATATGGGCGAAGCCATCCTCTTGATTGAGAACACCGATGAGAATGGTTTCGGGACCTTCTTCCGCGGCACGACGGTCATCGATGCTTTCGAAGGTACCCCAATCGAAACACTCTTTCCCACCCGCGGTCAGGAGCTAATGGGCTACGTGACGTCGCCGATCGATTTTGGCATCTATTTCCGCACGCGCTCAGGTTCGCCGCTGATCCCAGGCTCAGGCGATATCAGCCGCTCACTCGTCGTGCGAGACGGTCGACCGGAAATCCGAATGCGAACCGCGCTTGATCTGGGAGTCGTCAACTTGCCGGATTTTGTTCCCGTCGACGATGTCGATTTAGGCGAAGTTGGAATCGAGTTCGAAGTGAACTTCACGACCGGCCAGTTCTGCGGCGAGGTTGGCTATGACGAGAGCACGCTCTTTACGTGCACGTTCGAAGTGTGCGTGAGTGACGACGGTATCGAGGTCACCCCCGAATGTCTGCTTCCTCGCTTCACGCCCTGCGGCGATGATTCTGTCTGCGCTTCGGGTAGTTGTTCTCAGCTCATTCCCGATTCCGCCTGCATCGATGCCTGCGACGCGGTTCGAAGCGGCTGCGAACCCACATGCGAGGCGACGAAGGACGCGTGCGAGACTGCGTGCGATATTGGAACGGACGCCTGTCGCAGCGCATGCCACGTCGGTGGCGCAGCGACCTGTGCCGCAGGCTGCGCGCTTTCGGGTGCCGCGTGTACAGGCTGCGATACCTCCCACACTGTATGCAATACCGGATGCGATACCGGTGCGGCGACATGCGAAGGAAGGTGCGGCGTCGAGCGAGCCTCGTGCTCACTGACAAACTGCGCACCCCTTGAAGCAGGCTGCATCGCGACCTGCATCGGAGAGACCGGCGTTTGCGGAGGAGCGTGCGCGTTCGAAGATGCGCAATGCCGCCTCAATAACTGCGTCGCGGATGCCGGCGGATGCGTCGCAACATGCGCAGCGGAGGTCGCGAGCTGCGCCGGCTCGTGCGCGCTGAGTGCAGGTTGTCTCGCGGCACAAACCAGCTGCGAAGCGGGGTGCGAGCTATGCCGAACCTTCCCAGAGCTTTGCCCGGAAGGCATCGGCGCATGCTTTAATAGTTGCTCCGAAACCTTCTCCGAATGTACGGGCGCGTGTGCCGCGAACTGTCCCAGCGAAAGCGCTTGTGTCGAGAGCTGCACCTCGTGCAACGAGGAATGTTCGCAGCGATCGGACCGATGTTTTACAGACTGTGATGGTGAGTGTGAGACCTCTTGTTATCCCTCGGAGTGCGAAGCTGATTGCTCCGCCGCGGAGACGGTCTGCACGTCCGCGTGCGAACGAACGAGGTCGAATTGCGCGACGGTCTGCGATCGAAATCGAACATCGTGCCGCGCCTCCAACTGCTCCGGGGGTAACGCATGTCTGAGCTCCTGCACGACTTGCGAGGACGAGTGCCCGGACGCGATCGAGTGTTATCGAGATACGTGCGGCCCAGAGTGCGGCGCCAGCTGTGACGTGCAGCGCGACCTTTGTCTTATCGGATGTGACGGGGTGATGGCCTGTGACTAAAGCAATCTCGAATGCGTCGAAAACCTCCACAAAACCGCAGGTCGAACGCTCTTCTTCCAAGCCCCTAGGATATTCCATGCTTCGCCGAACTACGCTCGTTGTGCTCACTCTCCTGCTCGCCTGCGGAGACGATGACTCGATTGTCATTCCGCAAGAGGATGGGGGGAGAATGCCGCCTCCTGAGGTGCTGCCAGAGACGTGCGATCCTGCGCAGCCCCTTGTCCTCGGGGAACGTGAGCCATTCTTCCTCGGAGAATGTGGAAGCACCGAGCGGACGTTCGAACTCGCGAGCGATACGGGGATTTCGCTTCGGGCGAATATCGACCCGGCGCTTTTGACCAACATGACGATCGCTCGGGCCGACCAAGCACCATCTGAGAGTGAGGCCTTTGTAGAGGGTGTGTTGGAACACCGCTTCAGTCTGCCGGCAGGCGACTACGTCCTGCGCTTCGAAACCGAAGAAGAGATGGAAGCGAGCGGCACGGCCTTGTTGGAGGACAGCTGCTCCAATCGCACGATGCTGGAGTTTGATACGCCAGAATCCGGAACGCTCGAAGATGGCGACTGCCTATCCCCCGATCGGAGCGACCTTTGGACAATCGGGGTCGCTCGCGAAGGGCGGATTCTTATCGAGCTAAACGAGGGGGACGCAGAGATTGAGCTTCTCGACGAAGAGCTAGGTCTCGTGGCTGGCGGAGGCGAAGGGACCATCGACGAAACGCTGGCGCCCGGGCGCTACCTCGTGCGCGTCTTTTCTCCAACAAGCGCAGATACCTCCTACACGCTTTTGGCGAGCGAACTCGACGCGTGCGCTCCTTTTGAAACCGAACTCGGGGCAACGGTCACTGGGACACTCGACGGGGAGGACTGCGCGAACGGGGCACTTCGCTCCGATCGTTACTCCTTCCTGAGCCCGGGCTTCCAGCTTGTGCGTGCAGAGTGGGCAGCGCGAGACGGAAGCGATAACCCCGGAGACCATGTAAACGAGATTCCTGGAGAGATTGTGGGTTCCTCGGTGACCTATGCGCGCGGCGCGGAGAACGGAGACGTGGTTGCGTCATGGATCGGCGTGATTGAGCCTGGGACGCAAGTTTGGTCGCTTGGCCGGCTCTTTGAAGGCGCGATCCCCGCCGGGGGCACGTCCTACGCGGGAGCGGTCGCTGTTCCGCCTGCTCCAGGGTGCACGGAGCACATCAATCAGGCACCGATTGTTGACGATACCCTTCTCGACGAACAGCGACTGTGGGACTGCACCGAGGGGAGTCGAAACATCACCGTGCGTTCGATTACTGTCGCGCGAAATACCACGATCGGCATTGGCGCCGCTGCCCCGGATGCGGAGGGCGGCGTGAATATTGAACTCCGGCGAGTATCTGGCGAAGTGGTGCAGCGCGGGTTTGCTTTCCAAGATCAAGCGGCATCCTTTGTGACCGCCATCCCGCCCGGGATGTATTGGCTGGTGGCCCTCGGCACCGATCGCGTAGCGACCCATCAGATCAGCGTGAACTTCATGCGGTAGCAGCTCACCCTTGGCTTGGTGGACGATTCTCTTCTCAGGAACCCTTAGTCCGCTTCGAACGTGACCTCGGCGCGGGTCGGAGGAAGTCCAGGGAGGAAGTAGGGTCCGGAATGTTTGACGCGGCGCCACGTTCCGCCGGGGATGTCGATATTGACCCATGGCCTTGCGTCTCGCGTGCTTTGAACGTCAAAGCTGAGCACTTCATCGCCGATAGGCGCACTCAGGCGCTGTCCCGAGGATGCGATCGCGAGTCGACCGCTCGCATCCTGACTCGACTGGGCGCGATACTCTCGCCGCAACGCGCGCTCTAGCCTCGGAAAACGTTCCAGCCCCAACCTGGCGATACTCACCTCGAGGGTTTCCCGAAGGGTTGCGCTTTCCACCCGAGAGAGTGCGTCAACCAAAGAAGGAATCGCCGCCTCATCCCCAATCTCAGCAAGCACCCACGCGGCATTCACCTGCGCATCGATCGCCCCGTTGCGCAGAAGCCGACGAAGCCACCGGCGATGTTCATCGCGGATATATCGAGTCTCTGCTTGAGCGTTCGCAGAGGGAAGAATCGCGAAGGGTTCGAGAGGGGTTCCCTCGAGTGCCAAAAGGGCGCGAAGTGAGGGTTCACAGCGGAGATCCGAGCAAGCGAGCGAGATCGCCGCGAAGGTGCTGTCTTGAAGGGAGCCGCCTCGCTCGAGTTGCTGTGCGATATCGGGCGCGAGCGAGCGATCGCCGAGTAGCCCGGCGTGTTTCGCCCATTCTTCAAGCTCATGCTCATCCGGCGCGCGTTCGAGCTCCCGAATCACCTCGATGAGTTCGTCCGCGAGTTGCGGGTCGCGCGCGAGTGCTCGGAGCATGCGATGATCCGATTCTTCAAACGACGCTCGAACTCCGCGCAACGCCTCAAGCCCAGCGTTGCGTTGATCGGCTTCCGGCCATCGACGAAGCGAAATCGCAAGGCTGATCGCCGCGGGTCGGCGACCCACCTCCTGAATGAGAACTCGAAGGCCAGCGCCGCCGGGAACTTCTGCGATCGCCCGCGCGGCAGCCTGAGCGACGTCGGCGTCGTCCTGCAAAAGAAAGCCATAGAGGACCGGAAGAAGCTCGACGCTCGGAGATTCGATCGCAAGATTCGCCGCGATCTGAACCCGTTCGGGGTCAGTCGACTCTGCCCAGCCCCGAAGAACTTCTGCCCCAGCGACGGGATCCGAAAGCAAGAGCGCCTGCAGCAGCCGGAGCTGCTGGGCGTTGTCAGTCTCAGACTCAAGGAGCTCACGCCAAAGATCGGAAGAGGCAGGACCTGCGACGGCTCGAAGTAGCTCGATCGCCGCACTTCGATCCACTTCGCCAGCGCGGACAAGCTCACTTGCGAGTGATTCAAGCCGAGGGTCTGCGATCGATGCCAGCGCCCCAAGTGCATCCCGGCCGAGAAGAGTATCCGAAATCAAAGGCAACAGAAGCGGGATCGACGAAGGTGAGCGCGCTTCCCCGAGCAGACGCACCAACACCGGCGTCGGTGCGCGGCGCACGCGGTCTTCCAGTATCGGGAGAGCCTCAGGAGCAAAGCGCCGCAGGAAACCTTGGGCGACGATCGAACGGCTACCGCTGCCATCGGCGGCGACATCGACAAGAGCGGAATAGGCGCTGCCCGTTCCAACCGCCGCCAACACCTTTGCGTAGAGCTCCGCAGACGATCGCTCGCTGAGGAAGACAGCAATGATCCTCGGGAGGTCGTCCGGCTCTGCGCGAAGCACCAAGGCTTCCGCGATCGCGATACTCGCGACCATGCTCTCTTCGCGTTCCATGGCATCGAGGAGCGATTCGCGCGCGAGCCCGGCTTCCCCGACTTCGCCGAGCATCCGCGCCGCCCGGGCTCGATCGGTCGCGCTCGCGCTAAGCAGCTCCGCGCGGGCTTGAGCTGGACGCAGACGCTGTAGCAACTGCGCAGACGCCGACTGACTCCAGCAGCTCAGTCCCAGGCAGATCAGAAGCAGCGAAAGAACACGCCGTCTCATGGGAGATGCCAAATGGGGCTAGTCCACGCCCGTTCGCGGACGGTGGCGGGAAGCGATCCATCGCAGCAGCCCGCGAGCGCAGGGTCGTCCGGTGGCGACTCGCAGTCAACGCCTGCTTCATTGCAGATATGCTGACTCCAGCGGCACGTCGGATTTTCGAGAATTCGCACGTAATAAAACGCCGGGGTCGCTGGATCGAAATCAGGGTCCTCGAAGGTCACGCAACCATCGCCGAGTCCAGCGCTATCCCAAGCGCTCGAGCGGGAGCAGGTCGAGAGGTCCACCGGAGCTTCGTCCGGTTCCTCGATCACCAACAGGTCGAAGATCTCTTCTTCGGTCTCACCCGTTTCAGGGTTCACCCAGCCTTTGATCAACTGCACGCGATTAATGGGCGCCGATTCCAGATCGCGCGAGACGCTGACGACGAATCGAGGTGCGGAATCACTCGCCGCCAGCACCCCGCCCATCGGAACGCCTGCTGCGTCCGCCATCGCGATCGTCTCCCCGGACTCGCACACCCCTTCCGGGATCGCACCACCAAAGACCCGCACGAGCGGACGCGTTCCGCTCGTCGCATAGGTTTCACGGCGACGCATCGCATCGAAAAGCGCGGGTCGTGAGTTTTCCTCCGCCCAGACCACTGCGAGCCCACCGGGGGAAGCCGTCCGGACATTGACCAGCACGCCACCCGGCGGATTTAAGAGTTCAGCCGGCTCATCGTCCGTGTCGCCGACATGTCCACGCCAGCTCGCCTCCTCGGTCCCCCCAGCGAGCGAGGCATGCGTATCCGTGCTTGCGATGAACCCAAGCTGGAAGGGGTTGGCGCCAATGCGCGTATATTCTCCAAGTCCGCGGCGCAGCGCCCCACGCACCGTATCGGCGACCGATACGCATGCCCCGAGGAAGCTGCTTCCTTCGCCAATCCCGTCGCAAATGGGCGAGCAGCCTGTCGTCTCCGGGTCTTCTCCTGGAGCGCAGATATTCTCCTGAAAGAGCTCGAAGGAGCAGAACTCATCCTCACTGGCCAGCGGATCATCCACTCCGCTCAGACATTCGGAAGCTCCCTTGTGCTGATAGATTTCGACGAGGGGTTCGAGCATGGCGCGACGCTCGGCAAAGGCGCGGTCGTAATCCCCTCCGCCGACGCGCTGGAGGTCGAACATATTGCCGAGGCTTATATTCGAGTTGTGCGGGATCGCGAGCACGTCGCATTCCGCGTCGCTCTGCAGACAGAGGTTATCGAGCGCGTCCCAAAGCAGCTCTTCGTTGTTCGCGTCGAGATAACTGACCGGATGCCGGAGGACGGTATTCCCACGAAAGATGACGTTGCGATGCAGGTTCCGGCCTAAGCCACCATCGGCGCCCGTCCACTCGTACGCATTGAAGGTCGTGAATTCACAACTCGCACTTCGGTCGTAGAACTCTTCTGCAGCGTTGAGTGAATCTTCCCACGCGTCATCGAAAGCATCCGCACAAAGCTCTGGCTGAGCGCGGCAAAGAAGCGGGGGCCGAGGGTTCGGAAGGCCGATCGCGGAAAAGAAATCCCCGAAGTCTGCCATGTCGGCGTTTCCGCCACGGTAGCCTTCACACGTCGAGGAATCGTATGCGGGGGAATCTGGGTTGGTACACAGAGAGGTCGCTCCGATGAGCTCGGCGTGATCCGTGACCGCTGCAAAATCGAGTGGGCGAGTCAGCCGCAGGCTCCGTGTCGCGTTGCCGTCCGCATCGTAGGGCGGCAGATCGATCTCTTCTCCGCGCGCGAAGCGGTAGGCATCGCGCGGTCCGGTGCGAACATCGTACGCCGCCGCGTCAAACGAGTAGCGCGTATGCACGTGCAGGTCTCCGAAGTACGGATTGCGGAGCGGGTTGCGATCTGCACAGGCCTCCCGTTCATCCGAGCCCTCGATAAGCGCTGGAGGAGCATCGACTTCCGCGTCGCCCTCGGCGTCTTGCGCGGAGTCGACGGACGCATCGACCGCGGCGTCCAGCGCGTCGTCGTCGTCTCCGCACGCAAATAGGGAGAATAGGAGAGCCGTCGCGAGAAATCGCATGCGCGAATCCTACCCCGCACGCTGAGTTGGCGCGAGCGGGAAAGAGGAAACTCCGCGCACTCGCTCCACCCGTGGGATCCGACCTACAAGATGGGGCATTGTGTCGACGAATTTGCCCTCTTCGTGCGATATCACACCAACCCAAATGGGGTACACCCATTGCGTCACACAGCAAGCGATGGGAGCCCCGGCAAGTCCATGCTGTTCCAATAAGCTTGTAAACGCCTAGAATTCGTAGGTTTTCACAACGAACCCGCCCAAACAGCGTTTTGGGTGCAAAGGGCGGGGTACGGAGTTTGCTCCCTTTTCGACCGCTCTAGCCTTCTTAAAACAATTCACCCCTCTTTGAATGCCCAAAGCAGAGGTTGGCGCGACAGAGGTCGACTGCTAGGGTCGCCCCGAAATCGCCCCTTCGCATGTCTGTCGTTGGGATAACCCCTCTTAGGGGGATTTGGTCGTCTACTCGGAACGAGGGCGACCCAGGAGAAATCATGAAACGTAAGTCTATCTTGCTATCGCTCGCGTTCGCC
>JAHDCI010000091.1 GCA_020629955.1 Myxococcota bacterium
TCACTTTTGCTGCGCCCATACGAGGGCTTAGCACGTTGTGAACGAGACCAAAGGCGTGCGCGATTCAGCCGTCTTTCTCTTGTCCAGGCTCAAACACTTTTCAAAACGCCTGGAAGTTTGTCCTCGATCTCGCACGTTGTAGCGTATCGATATGCCGATAAAAGTAGCAGTGGTTGGCGCGACAGGCGCGGTGGGCTCGGAGATGCTCTCGATCGCGAGCGAGCGTTTGGGACAGCGCGTTGAGCTCGTTCCGATGGCGTCGGTGCGCTCTGCCGGGACGTCTGTAGACATCGGGGGCGCGGAGCACGAGGTCCGGCTTGCAGAGCCTGATGCGTTCGAAGGCATCCCCTACGCGCTCTTTTCGGCCGGAAGTGGTCCGTCCAAGACGCTCGCTCCAGAAGCGGCGGCGCGCGGCACGATCGTGATCGACAATAGCTCTGCGTTCCGACGCGACGACGCGGTGCCGCTCGTGGTCCCCGAAGTGAATGCGCACGCGCTCGATTCCGTTCCGAAGGGCATCATTGCGAACCCGAACTGCTCCACAATTCAGATGGTGGTTGCGCTCGAGCCGCTCCGGAAACTCGCGAAGATTCAGCGCGTCGTGGTCTGCACCTACCAGGCGATCAGCGGGGCGGGCCATTCCGCGCTCAGCGAGCTCTCCGCGCAAAACCAGGCGCTGCTCAAAAAGTACGCCATGCCCACCAACGAGATTGGCAAACAGCTCGCCGGCAACGTGCTCATGGAGTGGTCGCGAGATCTTGAGAGCGGGTACCAGGAAGAAGAGCTCAAGATGGTCTTCGAGACGCGGAAGATTATGGAAGATGAGAGCATTCGCGTGACCCCAACGGCCGTCCGCGTTCCGGTCGCCAACGGGCACTCCGAGTCGCTGGCAATCGAGTTCGACCGCGCGGTGACTCCCGAAGAAGTCCGCGAAGCCCTCAAGGGTGCGGCGGGCATCGCGCTGATGGACAACTTCGCGGAAGGAATCTACCCGACGCCCCTCGATGCGTCGGGCAAAGACCCGGTCTTCGTGGGACGCATCCGCGAAGATATCGGCAACCCCGGCGGCATCTGCATGTGGGTCGTCGCGGACAACCTTCGAAAAGGTGCCGCGCTCAACGCCGTTCAGATCCTCGAGCGATTGCTCGATCGATAACGCCCCTACTCGCCTTTGTACACTGGCGGGCGCTTCTCCCGGAAAGCAGCGAGCGCCTCGAGCCTGTCCGTTGAACTCAGGGTTCGCTCGTAGCAGCGACGCTCGTGAAGCAAGCCCGCATCCAGCGAAAGATCACATGCGGCGTCGATCGCATCGAGCGCTGCCGAAACCGCGATGGGTGCCGCGGTCTCAAAGTGCTTCGCCATCTCGATCGCGCGCGATTTCGCATCCTCGGCAACTTCATTGACGAGGCCAAGCTCTAGTGCTTCGTCCGCACTGAGACGCTTCGAAAAGAGGATCAGTTCTTTGGCAATGGCAGGGCCGACGAGACGCGTGACTCGCTGCGTGCCGCCTGCGCCAGGAATGATGGCGAGCGAGACTTCCGTGAGTCCGATTTTCGCCGTCGATGATGCGACGCGCAGGTCACACGCGAGCGCGACCTCGACGCCGCCACCAAACGCGAAGCCATTGATGGCGCAGATGACCGGCTTCGGGCAACGGTCGATGGCGTCGAACGCGGCGCGGTAGAGAGCGAGGAAGTCCCGGACGTCTTCTTCGTCCATTCCTTTCCGCTCCTTGAGATCGGCGCCAGCACAGAAGGCACGCTCTCCGGCCCCCGTGATCACGATTGCTCGAATCGAGTCGTCGGTTGCGGCCGCGCGCGCAAGCTCTCCAAACTGCCTGACGGTGGCACGGGAAAGCGCGTTCATGCGCTCGGCGCGATCGATGGTCCAGATGGCGACGCTGCCGTCGCGCTCAACGAGGATGGGAGCTTCTTCAGTCATGCTCGCTTTGTCTCGCGGAGGCGAAGGCGGGTCAACCCTGAGTCCAACAATTCGAAGCTCGAGGGAAACTCAAATCGATGAGAAAGATTGACTAAGACGCGCCCTTGTCGAACGATGCTCGACATGGACGAGACGCTGCTCAAAGAACTCCTCGAGGCTGCTACTGGAACGCGCGCGGATGGCGACGCCTTCATCGTCGAGGACAGCCATCGCCTGACCTGCTATGTCGGTCGCGGGTCGCGCGCCGTCGATGTCCCGCGCGTCGCGAAGATTGAGGTCATCGGCCGCATTGCGCGTCTGACACGCCGCGAAGACGAAGGCGAAGTGCTGGTGCCTGTTGAAAGCATCCTCGGGATTGCGACGGCGCCCGATGGCGCAAGCGCTCGCCGAGCAGGATTCATCTGAGCGAAGCGCCGTGAGCGGCGAAAAGATCCTCGTCGTCGATGACGAGTCCGGCATTCGAAATCTGCTTCAGGTGCTCCTTCGACGCCGGGGCTATCAGCCAATTGGTGCAAGCGGGGTCAACGAGGCGCGTAAGGCGATCGAAGAAGACAGCTTCGACGCCATCATCACGGATTTGATGATGCCGGACGGCTCCGGGCTAGATGTGCTCGAAGCCGCCAAGGAACGTGACGCTTCTACCCAAGTGATCGTCATCACCGCGTTTACGACAACCGAACGCGCGGTCGAAGCGATGCGACAAGGCGCCTACGATTTTCTCGTTAAGCCATTCAAGAATGACGTTGTGCTCGCGACGCTCGAAAAAGCGCTCGACAGGCGCTCTCTCGAACGGGAGAACCGAAGCCTCAAAGAAGCGGTTCACGGCACCACGAATATTATTGGGACTAGCGCGCCGATGCAGGCACTTCGTTCCCTCATCGAAAGGGCCGCGCCCGCCCAAGCAAGCGTTCTGATCACCGGTGAGAGCGGCACCGGCAAGGAGCTCGTCGCGCGAGCGCTGCACGACGCGAGCGATCGCAACGACGCTCCGTTTATCGTCGTGAATTGCGGCGCCCTGCCCGCAAACCTTATGGAGAGTGAACTCTTCGGTCATGAGAAGGGATCATTCACCGGAGCGGATTCGAAGAAAGAGGGACTCTTTCGATCAGCGGATGGAGGAACGCTCTTTCTCGACGAGATCGGCGAACTCGACCTCGCGCTCCAAGTGAAGTTGTTGCGCGTTCTACAAGAACGGAAGGTGCGTCCGATCGGCAGCAGCCACGAGAGCGATGTAAACGTTCGCGTGGTCGCGGCGACGAACCGCGACCTCGAGGACGAAGTGAGCGCCGGGACCTTTCGGGAAGACCTCTTCTACCGACTCAACGTGATCCGCGTCTTGATCCCGCCCCTCCGCGAACGACCGGGAGATGTGCGCGTCCTAGCACAACACCTCCTGCGAAAACATGCGGCCCGAGTTGGGCGAAGCGGAATGACCATCTCCGAAGACGCGCTTGCGTGGCTGGTCGCAAGACCGTTTAAGGGCAACGTTCGGGAGCTCGAAAACCTGGTCGAGCGCGGAGTGGCACTCGCTCGGGAAGACCGGATCGAGATCGAAGACCTCGAACCGCAGGAGACCGGATCAACAAAGGCCTTCGCACCAACGACGATCGATTTGAGCAGCGGGTTCGACCTCGACGCTCATCTGGCCGAGATCGAACGTAGCGTTCTGATGCGAGCGCTCGAAGAGACTGGCGGCGTTCGGAAACGCGCAGCCGCACTGCTCCAGATGAGCTTTCGTTCTTTTCGATACCGATTGGCGAAGTACGTCGAGGATGAATAGCCAACTCGCGCGTTCCGGTCTCGACAGAAGTCCACAACGCTGTGATACTCTTCTGACGTGGCGTGAGAACGGAGGCAGTGTGAGTGCGCGAAAGAAAATGAAGCGGCAGAGACCGGCGAGAGGGCAAGACGGCTTTACCCTTATCGAGCTGATGATCGTGGTCGCTATCGTCGGAATTCTCGCGGCGATCGCCATTCCCAGCTTCACCTCGTATCTAAATCGAGCGAAGGTCGCGGAGGCGACCACGTTCCTCGCTGAGATCCGAAGAGCCCAGGAGAGCTATCGCGCCGAACACGGTCAGTACGCTTCCGCCCCAACGGCCGGAGCCGCTGCCTTTGGCGCGTACACCCCAGCCTCTCTTCCTCCAACCGGGCAGAAAGCGAACTTCAACCCGACCGTCGAATGGCGCCAGCTCGCGGTTGCTCCCGACGGCCCGACCCGTTTCCAATTTGCGACGGTGAGTGGGCTCCCAGGAACCGCTCCTCCCGCAGGAACAAATCTTCCCGCGAACGAGTTTTGGTTCTGCGCCCAAGCCCGGGGAGACCTCGACGGTGATGGCACCCAGCTCACGCTTGAGGCCTATAGCCATTCGAGCCAGGTCTGGGTCAGCTCCGACCGGGGCTGGGATTAAGAGTCCGCCGCTCGAGCAGCAAAAGCGCCCTCACGAAGGGCGCTTTTTTATTCGCCGGTGTTCGGGTTCGAGCCAATTCACAGCCACCAACGTCGACGATCGACAAAAAGCGTCACCCGAGAACGTCGATCAAGTGACACTTTTCGTCACCTATCCAAAATTGATCAATAATTTCATATCAGAATAGCCTGGATCGTATCCTGCAATGCTTACGGACAAGATTTGGAGGTGCCCATGCACAAGCTACTCAAGAAGAACCGCGAAGGCGGATTTACACTCATCGAACTCATGATCGTTGTTGCGATTATCGGCATTCTGGCCGCCATCGCCATTCCGGCCTTCATGAACTACATCAAGCGCTCAAAGACGACTGAAGCCGGCATTCAGCTCAAGGCCATGTTCCAGGGTGCGGCGACGTACTACGAGCAGGAGCGCGGCCAGCGTGGTGTCCCCGCCCCGGGTGGCGGCACGGTAGCGGTCACGCGCTGCATGGTGAACAGCGCGGTAACGACGAACGCCCCGAGCTCGCAGAAGACGGTCCTCGACTTCGCGACCGAGCCGGCTGACTTCCGCACGATCGGCTTCGCGCCAGCCGACCCGCTTTACTATCAGTACCAGATTGTCTCGACCGGCACCGTTGCTGGCGCCTGCGGCGACGCATCGACTCCAGGCACGCAGCTCTACGCCTTCCAGGCGAACGGTGACCTCGATGGTGACGGAACGCCCTCGCTCTTCGAAATCGCCGCTGGCGTGAACGCAGACGCAGCCCTCTACAACGGTGGCGCGGTCTACGTCGAGAACGAGCTCGAATAAGACGCATCTCGGAATGGGAAAGGCCGCAGCGATGCGGCCTTTTTCTTTTCCGTCACGCGAATGGCTTGATAAGGTTCCCTGCGATGCGACAGCTCACGCCTCTCGCGATTGCCCTCGTGCTGATCCCGCTCGCGCACATCACGCGCGTCAGCGCCTCGGATCATTTTCTCGCCGAACAATCGTACGAGGACATTTACTACCTCCCTCAGGAAGAATCGCTTCCCCTGCTTTCACTGGGTTATCGAGAAGCGCTTGCTGACCTGATCTGGATGAAGGCGCAGGTCTACATTGGGGATGAGTTCGTCGCGCGCGGAGATGTCGCGAACGTCTTTAACTATGCCGATGCCGTCCTGGAGCTCGATCCCGATTTCGTCCGCGCCTATCAATGGATCGGTACAACGGGCATTTACCGTCCTCGCGATTCGACGAATGAAGAAGCTCGGCGTGCAATCGATTATCTGCGGCGAGGCCACGAGCGTTTCCCCGACAACGCGGAGCTGACCTGGGAATACGGCGCCGGTCTCATGTACGACTTGGCGCCGCGGTTTACAGGTGCGGCCGCTGCGGAGATCCGAAGCCAAGCAGCTGAGGTCATGCGCATCGCAGCCCTCCAGGGTGAAGGCCCAGATTGGATCGCACTGACCAACGCGTCTGCGTTCGAACGCCTTGGACAAACCGAGCAAGCCATCCGGCACCTTGAAGAAATGTACCCGGTCGCCGATCCAGAGACCCAGGAGGCGATCGCGGCGCGAATCGCGCACCTACGAGGCGAAGCGCGAGCCGAAGGGTTTCAGCGGGTATTTCGCGAGCTCGAGCGTTCGAGAAGAGAACACTTTCCATTTCTTTCTCCGACCGACTTCCTCCTGGTCGGTACGCCTCGTGATCTCAATGGTGAGCGAATGCGCGACTACTCCCATGATGAGAGTTCCCCCGAGTAAGCGGCTTTCACGCAAATCATAGCCTCCCTTCGCGAAGAGATTGTGTCTTGAGGCCAAACACGGGATACTCGCGCTGTCATGAATCCACGGTTCCTTGGCCTATCCCTACTCATCGCTTTCCTCGCCTCCGCGAGCTTCGCAGGTTCTGCTCGTGCCCAAGACGATATCCCGTTGGGCCGGTTCGGCGTCCAGCGTTTTGCTCCCGCGCCGGGGCCCGGAAACTACCTCCAGACCGAAGGCGGTCGAGTATTCGGCGATCCGGCTCCAGGGGTCGGGCTAACCTTCGACTATTCGCATCGCCCCTTCGTGCTCTTCGACGCAACCTGCGATTCGGACGGGCAGAACTGCGAGATCGGCGATATCAATACCGCCCTTAGCGCGTGGATGCTTCAGGCCAACCTCTACGGTTCGATCGTCCTCTTCGACCGATTCCAGATCGGTGTAAACCTCCCACTTTTGGTCAACAGCGGAGAAACCTTCGCCGACACCGTTCAAGGGCAGCCGGTTCAGATCGCAGGGGGTACCAGTTTCGCGCTCGGCGATCCGACGCTCAGCTTAAAGGCGCGCATTATCGGCGATGGGACGCAAGGCTTCTTCCTCGCCGCCAGCGCCTTCGCGACGTTCCCTGTGGGACACGCCATGAACGAGGACGGCTTCTTTGGAGATGAGAGCTTTCGGTTCGGCGGTAACCTAATCGCGGAGATCGTCGCTGGCGGATTCCACCTCGCGCTCAACGCGGGTGGCTTCTGGCGGCCCGAGCAAGTTCTCTTCTCCACCCGCGCGGCGTCTCAGATCACATACCGCGCCGCGATCGGTTACGACATCACGCCCCTGGTGATGCTCTTCGCAGAGTTCGATGGAGCCTCGCAGATCTCGGATGAGGTTGACGAGCATCCCCTCGAAGGACGCCTCGCGGGACGCATCCGCTTTGGAGACTTTAACGCCACAATCTTCGGTGGCGCGGGAATCCTCTCGGGAGTCGGGGTTCCACTCTTCCGAGCGGGGCTTGGCTTCGCATACCAGCCGGAACGCCTCGACAGTGACGGTGATGGCGTCGAAGACGAAGAGGACGCGTGTCCCTCCGAGCCTGAGGATGAAGACGGCTGGCAAGACGAAGACGGCTGCCCCGAGACCGACAACGATGGCGATGGCCTCGACGATGATGTCGACCCCTGCCCCGCAGAGGCCGAAGATATGGACGAGTTCGAGGATGAGGACGGCTGTCCCGATCCCGACAACGACAACGATGGCGTGACCGACGGCTTCGACTCCTGCCCGAACGATCCTGAGGATATGGACGGCGATCGCGATGACGACGGTTGCCCGGATAACGACACCGACCAGGACGGCATCCCGGATCACGAAGACCAGTGCCCGAACGAGATGGAAGACGCCGATGGCTTCGGTGATGAAGATGGTTGCCCTGAGGACGACTTCGACGGAGATGGTGTGCCCGATGATGGCGATGAGTGCCCCGAAGAAGCGGAGACCGCGAACGGTATCCAGGATACCGATGGTTGCCCGGAACCCGACGGAGACGGCGACGGAATCGTGGACGCTGCGGATTCGTGCGCGAACCGAGCCGAGACGTACAACGGTCGTCAAGACGACGACGGTTGCCCGGATGGTGCAGCCCTCGCAAGTCTCTCCGAAGGTCAGATTCAAATTCACGCGCCGATTCGATTCCGCCCGGACCGCCCCGCGTTCCGACGTGGGAATAGCGCGTTGATTGTCCAGGCGGTCGGAAATCTGATGATGCGAAACCCGGGAGTGCGCACCACGGTGGAGGTCCACGCTCATCCGAGCGGCGACTCCGCGCGCGACGAGGCAACAACGCGCGACCGCGCCGTCGTGATTCGAGACCTTCTCATTCGTCTCGGCGTCGATGGCGAACGTCTCGCGATACGCCCCTTTGGTTCAGCTTCTCCGGTCGCGGAAGGCGCGGGCGGCGAAGAAGCCAACAATCGCGTTCTCTTCGCGCCCATGGAATAGCCCCGACGAACACGACTCGAAAAGCTCCGTTCATCGAAAATGAACGGAGCTTTTCCGATCGAAAATCGGGCGATCTCAGCTATGGTGCGGCTCATGAGCAACGACCCGATTCAGTTCCTTAACGAAACCTTCCCTGCACTCTTTCATAAGGGTGTCGCTGACCTACGTGCGAAAGCCGAGGGTGGCGACGCGAAATCGCAGAAGATCCTCGACGATGTCGTCGCTGCGGACGGGGCAGTGGTCCTCGAGCTTGAGGGTGAGGGAGCAACGACAGTCTACCTCCACGCCAAGGATGGAGAGATGAAGGTGCTCGATGCAGCGCCGGCCCCAGAGACCGTTTCCTTGGCTGTTGCCGCCCCCGGACCGGGCTTGGCGATGCTCCTTGGGGAAGCCGCGAAGCAGGGCGAACTCGAAGAAGAGCGTGCGGCACAAAACGCGGTCCGCACGGCCTCGAAGCGTCTGCAGGACGCTCTCGCGGACAAGAGCCTCCTCTTCCACGTGGTCGTCGAGGATGTCCCCGAGCTTGGCACCGTCACCACCCGCGTAGGACTCAACGCCGCGACCCCTCCCGCGGATCCTTCGTTTACGGCAACGATTAAGTACGCGGACCTTGAAGAAGCGCGCACAGGTAACGTGAACCCGCAGATGCTTTTCATGTCCGGCAAACTCCGCATGGAAGGTGACTACAGCTTTGCCCTTCAGCTCGGAATGCAGCTGATGGCGCAGGCGCAGGCAGAGGGCCTCATCTAGAGTTCACAAACTCACCTGATGCAAGCGAAGGCGTCGCACTCCGAACGGGTGCGGCGTCTTCTTGGTTCGGACAGCCCGTGCCCTTCACGAGACCATCCGTCCGTGGCCCGGAAACCATCGAGATCGCGACCTTGGCCCAGACTACAAACGGGAACTTCCTCTATGGTTAGAAAAGGTTGTGCGGCACTTTGAAGCGTTGTGCCGATTGCCTCTAGACCACGATAGCGAGGGCGTGTCACGCTTCGGACACGAATGTCATACTCTGGGGTCTGCTGCACAGTCCCCGTCGGACATTCGATCGCGATAGCCCCAAAACGAGGGCCCTCATTTTTTCCTAGTTCCCGTGCAAGCGTCCAAAATCAAAAGCAAATCGACGCGTCGCGAAACCAAGACGCGTATTGAATGGGACGTGGTCCGCGAACTCGGCATGCACGTTGCAACCCTTGTGCAAGCGATGCGTCAGTTCGGATCGAAACCGCCGCGCTGCACGCTCTTGACGACAATGTTGGTATCGATTGCGGCAATGGGATGTTTGGTAACGGACAAGGTGTCCGTGCCAGAGGAGAACAACTTTCCTCCATCGATCATCAGCCCGCCCGAAGCACGTGCGCAGAACGTCGCTCTCGATCAAATCGTACAAGTCCACCTCCCCGATGAGACGGGAACCGAGCTCAATCTGCCGGTCTTGGTCAGAGACCCCAATATGAACCAGACACTGGAGCGCCAAGTCTGGATCGACTTCAGTGGCAGCAACTTGGATGCCCTACTCCCGGAGGACGATCGCCGCGTCCTACCCACCGGCACCCTTGAGCGTTCGATGACCATTCGCATCCCGCTCGTGCGATTGACGCCGGGCTGCCACAAAGTCGAGCTTCGGGTCACCTCGAACTTTGATGGAGGCGCCAACTTCCGCGAACCCGTCGAAGATGGAGACATCGCTCAGGCCGTTTGGTTCATTCGCGTCACCGACGAGACTGTGCAGACCGTTGAGATGGGGAACTGCCCATGAAGCGCTTGGCCTTATTCCTTCTCGCGCTTCTCGCGACAGGCTGTCTTGAGCTCGCGCCACGGTCCGACGCGACCGAAAACACATGCCTTCGTGACGCGGACTGTGCCGCCCCAGCGACATGTGACGAGGCCCGGCTCTTATGCGTCCGTCCGGAGGCGTCTCCCTTTGAGATCGCAATCGAGGTTTTGCCCCCGAGCGATGCGACCGGAGCGGCGGCTCCCGCCTGGACTTCCAGCGTCCTTCGCGTCGACAGCCCAACGACCCAAGACATGGTTCAACCAGCGCCTCTTCGAGCTGTTGGCACGGTGACGTGGAATGGTCAGCGAGTTCCGGCCGACATCCTCTTCCGGCGGGCAACGCCAAGCGGCACCGTGGTGCGCCGCACGACGACCCTTCCCCAGCCGATGTTGGTGGCGGAGATGGAAGCCGACTACGAGATTCAGCTCGAATCGGGTGCAACGTACGATATTGAAGTCCGTCCCGCTGCCCAGACGATGGATGGAACCGACACGCCGTGGCTAAGGGCGCTGCCGCCGCTTTACTTCTCCGCGGTCGAGGCGCCGGAAATCGACGCGAGCTCGGTCTGGCCTCTTCCGCTTGAATATCCGGCGATGGAAATCGAGTGTGGGTCGACCGTGCAACATGGCTGTGCGCTCTCAGGACGAGTCGTGGACGAAGACAACGTGGGCCGCGCGGGCTTGCAAGTTCGCGCCATTGATACCGCTGGCAGACTGCTATCGTCGACCGCGCTCACCGACGAGGAAGGTGCCTTCCGAATACTGACAAGTCCCGGATCCGACGCACCCTATGTGCTCAGTGTCGGTGCGAGTGATGGGCTGCGGCTTTTTCCAACGCTGCGTATCCGTCCCGACCGGCTCGACCCTGATGAGGCGTTGATTCGCGTGCCGGAGCCCCGTGTTGTTGCGTATCGGGGTTCGGTCGAGAGCAACGATGGCTCGCCTCTCTCCAGCGCGACCTTGGCGTTCCGAGCGCAAAATCTCTTCGACGAAGAGACGGGCCTCACGGGATCTTTTCAGGTCACCGTGGAGACAAACGAATTTGGCGAGTTCGATACGGAGCTTCTCGCAGGGCAGTACGAGTTGGTGATCAGTCCTGCTAGTGATCGTCTCGCCGTTTCGAGCGAAACGATCGCCATCATGCCGCCCGTGGGCAGCGACATGATTCAAGGGCAGCTCTTTGTGCTCGCGGAGCGCGCCCGACTAGAAGGTCGCGTTCGCACGGAGCGACGCGAAGGCGTGGAAGGAGTTGCGGTCGAAGCGATTGCGGTCGGAGAGCTGCTCGGTCTTGACTCGTCTGCACGACACAACCGTTCAAGCGTCGCAACGACCGACGAAGACGGGAAGTTCGACCTCCGGCTTGACGTAGGAGCGTACGATTTCTTCATCAAGCCGCCCTCGGACATCAACTATCCGTGGATCGTATTGTCCTCCCAGGTCGTCAGTTCACTGGAGCTCGGTCTCGAAAATCCCTTTGAGCTGCAGGCCCCAGTTCCAGTCGACGGCACCGTGACCACCTCCTCTGGAGCCCCTCTCCCGAATGCGCAGATTCGTGTATTCGGCCGAGGCACGAGCGAAGAGCGCTTTATCGAAATCGGTCGCACCGAAACCGACGAAAGCGGCTACTACGAGCTATTGGTCGCGCCTCGCTGATCGAGGGCTACGAGCGACTGCCGAAGATCGCGCTACCAACTCGAACGTGAGTCGCACCACAACGAATGGCCTCCACGTAGTCTCCGCTCATCCCCATAGAACAGACCGCGAGCTCGTGTTCATCCGCGATTGTACGGAGGAGACCAAAATGCTCTCGCGGGTCGTCCCCTGCAGGCGGTATCGCCATCACGCCGCGCACTTGAAGGTTCGGAAGCGTCTGGACCTCGTTTAGGAACGTCGCGAATGTTTCTGGCAGGACACCTGATTTTTGAGGCTCCCGCCCAGTATTGACCTGGAGCGTTATCGAAATCATTCGGCCCAAGGCTTCTGCACTCTTCTGCAGCGCGTTTGCATGACGGACCGCCCCAACGCTCTGCACCAATGCGCCGGAGCGAACGATCTGCTTTGCCTTATTCGACTGCAGCGGCCCGATAAAGTGCCACTCGATTTCGTCAGCGCGAGGATCTCCTGCGAGCGCCTCCTGCTTCTTTCGAAGCTCCTGGATGCGCGACTCTCCGAAGACGCGCTGCCCGGCATCGAGCGCGTTCACGATATCTTCGACAGGACGCGTTTTCGAGACTGCGATAAGCGTCACCGATCGATTTCCTGCCGCGCTGGCAATCTGCGCGCGGACTTCTTGCAAACGTAGCGAGATCACATCTTTGGCCACGTTGAAAGAAGGCCAGCACGTCGAAGCAGAAGGACCGTCTCCGCGAGGGGAAGCCCGACCACGTTTGAGTAGCTCCCTTCGATATGGGTCACAAACCCGCCGGCGAACCCTTGAATTCCGTAGCCACCGGCCTTGTCCGCTCCCTCTCCGGTCGCGACATACGCCTGACATTCTTGTGTGCTTGCATCGCGCATGTGCACGGTCGTCGTAATCGTCTCAACCGCGATGACACTGCCTTCACGCCCGGCTCCGATGCAAGTTCTCACTTCGTGTGATGCCCCAGTGAGCTCGCCAATCATACGGAGCGCTTCGCTCTCGGACGTAGGTTTGGTCAGGGGAGGAGCATCCGGGCCAAACGACACGACGGTATCCGCAACCAGGACAACCGACCTTGGGTGACGGGCCAAAGCCGCCTCGAGTTTAGTGCGAGCGATACGCTCCACGTAGGTCTTCGCGGGCTCTCCATCGAGGCGTGATTCGTCAACGTCGACCGGAGAAACGATCGGGGAGACGCCAATCTGACGTAGCAGGTCTCGCCGACGAGGAGACGCGGAAGCGAGAACAAGCTCGCTCACAAGAGCCCCTCGCGGTGACGCTTCATCCGGTGAACATAGCTTCGAGTCACGTGCGTCACGTCGAGACCGAGAAACTTCGCTACCTCGGACAGAAAGCCGCGGACGTACACTGGCGCAGGAAGCGTCGTGAAATCGTCTTCTTCAATCGCTTTCAGGAACGTCAGCCCGATCTTGGTCTTCTCGCTTACATCCCTGAGCGACGCACCTTGTGATTCTCGGACAGCGCGAAGAAGAGCCCCTGTAAAATCTGTTTCGGGCGTGATTTCGGGAGCGCTCGGCAGCGGACGAGAAGGAAGCTCTCGTGGCGGGGCGTCGGTGGTCAGTTCGGGCGGGAACACGCTGAGCTCGTAGGGGCGGCGCCTCGCCGGATCGAGCAGAACATCGTGCGCTTCATCCACTTGGGCACGCAGCATTCCGAGACCATTCGGATCGAAAAGCCCGTAACACGCGAGCGAGCCCGGCGCATAAAGCTCTCTCCCGCGTTTGTAGGCGCGCCGGATCTCCTCGTCCGTGGCACCGCGGTCGATCTCAAGGATATCGTGATGGGATCGTTCTGGGACGTCGGGGCGAACGCTGCGACGGTCTTTGCCGGCGGCCATCGCGAGGAGCTTTCGCGCAATCTTTTCAATTGCCCGGCTGGCTTTCGTTCCCGGGCTCTCAACGACCAATGGGCGCCCAGCACGCAGCGTATTCCAAACCATATCGTCGTAATCGATATGGCCAAGGTTCTGCATTTCGATCCCGAAGCGACGATACGCGGCGGAGCACATCTGCTCGCCAAGCTCGAGATCCCCCCGAACGCGCGTCTTGTTGAGCACGAGCGGGAAAGAGAAACTCTCCATCATCGCTCGCACTTGCTCTTCCAGCGTGGGGTCATCGCGCTCAAGGATGACCGCATTCAGCAAATCGAGCGGCGGGGGTGTATGTCCGAGCGACCGGAGAATCCGAACGGCGCGATGACGTCGAACCCCACGCTCGCGGCCGCGAAGGAACGCTCGCGCGAACAGCGCTCGAAGAAAGCGATAAGTCCCCTCGATGGCAGGTGGCTCGGGAAGCGTCACGAAGGCGCGACTGTCCGCCTCGAGAAAGACATCAAGAAGCGAGCGTTGCGTCCCCGCGCCAAGGTCAACAACGGCGTAGTCGACGTCCAGAGCACGAAGTCGCTCGATCAGCTTTCCGCGACGGCTCTTCCGAAACTCCCCCTTGCTAGGCTCATCGATGCCGGCGTGGAGAAGCGTAAGCCCGGGCACCCCTGTCTGGATCCCAGCCGGCGTCTCGTCTTCGTCGTCCAGGGCGTCCGGTTCAAACTCGATTTCGATCGAACCGGAGCGCGGTTCCGCGCCGCCACCAAAGGTATCGTCGAAGAAGAGTCCACCCCCGTGCGCGCGATAAGGGGCAATGCCGCTCGGATTCGGCGCTCCCAAGAAGGAATGAACGTTTGCGCCATCTGCTTCGGCGTCCACCACGACAACTCGGCGTCCGATCGCGGCCAGGTAGACCGCAAGATTGGCGCTCAGCATGGTCTTACCGACCCCGCCTTTCGCACCGGCGATCGCGACGATGTGTGGTTCGCGGCGCTCGGCGGCGCCAGGCTCACGGAAGAGCTCTAGCTCCATATCGGAGAGCTACCACGGGCAGGTAGAGGCGCAAGCAGCCCGGCCGCATCGATGGAGAGGCACGGAGAATGAGCCAAGTCCCAAATGTCGTATCGCTCGAAGCCCGGAACCGCCAAAACGCGACATTCGTTCACAATTTGAACCAATTTCGTGATCAACACTCACGTTCCGACGTGCGATTTTTGCACTACAAAGAGCAGATGCAGCGAGGGGTCCAAGGCATGAGAGGCAACAATTTCGTTTCGCGAAAACCGCTCTTGTATCGAGCGCTCTTTCCCTTCGCTCTACTTTGCCTCGTCCAGCAATCCTGTCGCCCAGCGGTCATCGAGACGCGCGGTGAATCGATGGATGCATCTCCTGCATTGGACGGGAGCATCGCCGATGCGACGAGTGATATAGCCCGCGACACATCGGGTGCGGACACATCGTTCGATATTGGACCTGCGCCACGGCCCGGGGAGTGCAGCGAAGAAGGCGGCGTCGTGGTGGACGGCCGCGCCGAACTGATGGCCGCATTGGCGAGCGCCAGTGCGGGGGATGTACTGGTCCTCCGCCCCGGGGCCTACGGCGCACTCGATTTGAATCGCGATTTCGGTACGCGGGCGCTTACGCTTCGTTCCGCCTGCCCGTTCGAAGCACGCTTCGAGAGGGTCGAACAAAACCATCAAGACCCGACCGGCGGCTACCGATTTATCGGGGTCGAAATCGGAACGGTCGAACTCCTACGGCCCACCCAGAGAATCGCATTTATTCGTTCGAAGATTCGCTTCGCTACCCTTCGCAATATTCAAAATATTGTTTTCTCCGAGTGCATTCTCGACGCCCGCGGAGACCTTCATGTCATGCGCGTACAAGATGTCGCGAGTCTGACTATCGAACGTTCCATCCTGACGAATGCCCAGGAAGATCTTCTTGCCATTGCAGGCGCCTCGCGTGACATCCAGATCCTTTACAACGTGTTTTGGGACACAATGCCGCGGAACATACCCGTCCCGGAAGATCGGTGTCGCTACAACCATTCGGACGCGATTCAGACGTATGGCCTGCGCGGAGTTACCCCAACCCAGCTCGTTATCCGCGGAAATCTGATTCTCGACGATCCCGCCAATAATGATGTCCGTCCTGCGGATTGCACGGGACAGCGCCTATCGATGCAAGGGATCTTCATCTCCGATCCGCAGCGAGACGGCTACCGAGATGTCCTGATCGAAGAGAACTTGATCCATGTCGGCACCCCAAACGCGATCTACGTCTGGGGCTCTCAGCGCGATGTCACCATTCGCAACAACACACTAAAACTCTGGCCGGGGAGCGATGGTGGAGGAATTCGAGTCGTTGAGCGAGGCGGCGTGCAGACCCACGGCATCGAGGTCATCAACAACGTCTGTTCCGACCTTCGGGATGACACGGTAAGTCGCTCGACCACACGACGCTTCGAATCCAACTTTGACTACGAGCATCGGAACGAAGAATCCGAAGACTACTTCGCGAACTTCTTCGAAAGCGCAGAGCGGACAGAGCGCTGGGAAGACTTTCTCCCGAAAGACTCCGCTCCGATTCGGCTCGGCTCCCGTTTTGGAGCCCAAGATCTCCTTCGGAGATTGAATACTGGAGAGTTCACCTACCTTCGCGCAGAAGACTAACCGGCGGTGAATAGGGCTACTGGCCCACAATCCGTTGCGCGACCAAAAGCAAGAGCGCCACCGCACAGACCGCGACAAATAAGTAGGTCCGCAATTGTGGTGGGGACGCATTGGGGGCCGGGATGGGTTCAAGCTCGACGAGAGGGTTCGTCCAAGGCTTGCGATCCTTGTCATTGCCAAGGCGAGCACGCAGCAGCGCCGCGAGGTCCGCCTTACTCGCCGGAGGGCAGGCCTGCGCAATGGCTCGTGCGAATCGGGAAGCGCTGGCGTAACGGTCTTCCGGTGCGACGGAGAGAGCACGTTCGATGACGCTCAGCATCCGCCCTTCGATTCGCCCCGGTACTTTCAGTTCGGGAATCTGACCGCTGATCAGCGCACGAAGAGTTGTCACATCGTTGCCGTCCACGAAAAGCCTTCGCCCCGCCAACATTTCCCAGAAGGTGACCGCCACAGACCAAAGGTCGCTTCGCGCGTCGACCGTTGCTCCCGCGCCCTGCTCCGGCGCGATATAGGCGAACTTCCCCTGCACGATGCCGCTCTCTGTATCGAGACTATCGTCGGAGAACTTCGCGATCCCAAAATCGAGAATCTTCACGCGCCCATCCCAGCAGACGAAAATATTCGAAGGCGTCACGTCGCGATGCACCACCCTCAGCGCTCGCCCCTTCTTGTTCCGGAGCTGGTGCGCGAACTCAAGCCCAGCGAGCACATCGATTGCGATCCGCGACGCGATCTTTTTTCGAAGTCGCCGGCGACCTATTCGGCGTCGCAGCAGGCGATCGAGCGGAAGCCCCCGAAGCCGTTCCATCACGATAAACTCGCGCCCTTCCGAGGTTCCGACTTGGAGAGTCTGGACGATATTGGGATGCGTCAAGAGGGGTGCGATCGATGCTTCCCGATCGCGCCTTCGACCGCCAGGCTCAAAGACCGGATGGAGAACTTTGATCGCAAAATCATTGCGCTCATCCTCAGGGCGCCTCGCGGCATAGACAAACCCCGACGCTCCACGACCTAACTCGCGGCCCAGCACGTACCCCCCGATCTCCTCTCCAGAATGCATCTAAGGGATCACACGAAGCTCATCTTGAACGAAGCGCGGCAGAGCCGAGAGTGCCCCGTGCCGGTCGACACAAACCATCTCTACTCGTCCCTCCACCAGAAGTTCGTCCTGTCGGTAGACATCCTGCTGAAAGTGGATTCTGTACTCGCTCTCGAGACGCGGTGTTGTCCGAATCTCGATCGAATCGCCGAAGACCGCCCCCTTCTTGTAGGTCAACTCCGCCTTGTAGACGACAAAGCCAATCCCCTCGTCTTCGAGGAGATTCACAAGCCGCTCCACCCCAAGCAAGTGTTCGCGAGCTCGCTCAAAATACTTCAGATAGTTCGCGTGATAGACGAGCCCGCTATGATCGGTGTCTTCGTAATAAATCTGAACGGTATGTTTCGCGACCATGACGTCGAAGCCTATCGCAGGCCTGGTGAGAGGCTGGGAGAAAAGAAAGAAAACGAGTGCACCGTTCGACCCGTGAGACGTTTGAAACGTCTCGGTCTCAACTCAAAGTGCACGAGTGTGTTGTCGCGCAGATTCGATCCGCTCGCCTTGACCCGCGGGCTCACAAAGAGCGTGAACTGCCCGGAGGAGCGCAACATCGTCGGGAATCTGGCTTCCTTTCAGAAGCAGGTCGGTCTCGGCCAATAGGTCCATGATGCGGGTGATCTCGTCGAGCCGAAAACGTTTCGCGGAGCTGGCCAGGTCCTTGGCCTTGAACGGCGGTGCGCCCGCCGCCTTTGCGGCCTCTTTCGGAGTCGCACCGCTCGCTAGCGCGTCGCGGGCTTTCGCGATCATCCGAACTTGGCGAGTGACCATCGCCATGATCCGGAGCGCAGGCTCCCGGTCTCGAAGCAATGTCGAAGCAGCGCGCGTTGCAGTTTTTGTGTCCTTCTTGCCGATCGAATCAACAAGCGCCCAGATACTATCGACACGCACGTTGGTCACGACCGCAGACACGGCGTCTTCATCGATGCGCTGCCCAGCCCCGACGAAGAGCGAAAGCCGTTCGAGTGTGTCCGCAACCGCCGCTAGGTCTTCGCCTTGAGTTTCCGCGACGAGGCTTGCGGCTCCTGGGCTGATCCGGTGGCCCAGACGTTCCGCCTCACGGCGGACGAAATCCCCCATCTCGCGTGCCTTCGGAGCCGCGATTTCGAGGAGAACGCCAGCTTTCTTGGCAGCCTTTTTGAGTGAGGAGTTCCCTGCGAGCTTCTCTGCACAGAAGACAATCACGCTCACATCGCACGGATCTGCGATGTAGTTGGCGATTGCAGTTTGCGCAGTCTTATCCGCCTCTTGGACATGCCGCACCAAGATGAAGCGCCGCGGCAGCAGCATCGGCAACGTCCGAGCTGTGGAGAGAAGCGAGGTCGCGTCGAGCCCGCGCCCGAGGAATCGATCTTCGGCGAGCCCTGCCCCGGCCATGTCTCCGAGCACGGATTTTCGAACGGCTTCAATGAAGCGGTCGACGAGGGTCGCCTCCCCCCCCAACACCAAATAGACCGGTTTCAACTGACCCGACTCGGCATCCTTGATTGCACGCTCAAGCATTTTGCGAGGCTACCTCAAAACCGGGCGCAGAAACGAAAAGAGAAGCCGAAACGAGATAGCGTTGCTGCCCAGACGTTAGGGGTTCTCGCAACAGAGTCAGCTTCAGCCGAGGAGAGTGTTTTCTTTATGACAGCAGCCTCTGAAATCCGTGGGAACGAAAGCACGAATCAGGGCGACTGTCGCCGAGATGTTTTAGGGTTCTCGCAACACTCGCTCGAGAGAGCTT
>JAHDCI010000345.1 GCA_020629955.1 Myxococcota bacterium
GAAAGGAGCTGTGCACAAACGGGCGGGAGCGCGTCAAGGTCGACAAACTCGGCGGCTGCACACGCGGCGCCTCCGGTTGGGGTCAAACACACGAGCTCTTCACTGCCCGCCGCGCATTGCACGCGCGTTGCGACTCCGTTCTCTTCGCCAGCGCGGCATTCACCAAGCTCCTGCGTCGAACACTCGGAAGTCGCCTGGGCGATGGCTGCGCTCACATCTTGAAAAAACCACGTGAGCTGACCATCGGGACACTCGATCGAGTTCGCGGCTTGCTGACGGCACCCGTCGGGAATCTCTAACGTCTGCCCTTGGTGGCGGGGCGTCAGAACCGCGGAACGAACGGGACCGGGGAGGCCGCTCTGAATCACCGTTTCCGCAGCAGAAACGCACTCCTGAAACCTACTTTGCCCTGTCAGACAGGTCACCGTCACGTCGCCGTGAGTGAACGTCAGTGTCGCAACACTATTCCACTCGTTAACGACGCCACGCGTACTCCAGGGTAGGTCCACGACTCCTTGGCGAACCTGCGCTTCTGCGCCAAGTCGGTGAGCCAGCATTGTTGCGACCATGGTCGTCGAGTAGTTTGGATCCTCGCGAGTTCCAAGAGGCTGGTAGATTCGGTGCGTGACGTAAAGTTCGAACGTTCCGCACACCATGCGGACCGAATCTGGACTGGGTTCCGTCGGGCAGATCGAGAGATCGACTTGGGTATGGTCCGGGGCCTCAATCTCCGCTCGCTCATCCGCCGCTTCGGATTCGGAAGCTTCCGTCGAGGATTGATTCCCGGAAGGGGTCGTTGTGGAAGAAGCGCTCTCCGCGCCGCCGCAAGCCATCAAGCTCGCCAAAAGTAGATACGATGGTTTCATAAAGCTCCAAATAGGGGTGCTGCGCTCGAGGGTAGCGCGCGGGGAACGAGACAAGAAAGCGCATGAATCAATGGCTTCCTAGTGGGAAACCCGCTCCGAGAATCCCGCTACCGCCAAGGTCAACCTCGGTACTCTCGTATGACGCGGAGCGCGTTTTCGGCGAGCACGCGCTTGATTCGTTGCTCGCTCCATCCGCGCCGAAGCATCTCATCGACGAGTCGCGGCATTTGCAGCGGGCTCTTTAGATCGCGCGGCGGAATGATCGCTCCGTCGTAGTCGGTACCGATCGCGACGCTCTCTTCTCCGCCCACTCGGATGACATGTTCGATATGGTCCACGACATCGACAACCGTCGGCGGCGAGTCGCTCAAAAATCCACTCTCGAAGATCACGCCGACAACACCGCCGCTCTCGGCGATCAATCGAATCTGAGCATCGTCTAGGTTTCGCCAGCACTCATGCACGCCGTTTACGCCCGTGTGGGTCACCAGGAGAGGACAATCCGCGCGGTTCACTTTCGCTGCGTCGAAGAACGTCTGCTTACTCGCGTGCGCGAGATCGACAAAAACCTTCGCATCGTTCAGCGCTTCCACCATCTCGGCGCCGCGCCGCGTGAGCCCTCGCGAACCGAGCCGGGAAATATGAGGAGTACTGGTTTGACCAAGCCGCGAAGGAGTCAGATGGATCAAGGTTGCACGCAGAAGATCGAGCGCGGGCAGGTCCCGCACTTTCGCGGGGTTATGATCCAGACAGTTCGCCCCCTGCACGCCGATGAACGCCGCGTGCAGCCCCTCCGCTCGCGCTGCCCGATACTCCGCTTCGGTCCGTACATGACGCGCACCATCGCTCTCACGAAGATGTCTCTTCAGGCGCTCAAGGTTCTTTAGAAAGGTTCGCTCCCGGTTACGTCCTGGCCGGCCCGGATTCGTCGTGATGACCCAAGTCGCTCCGCTCAGTCCACCTTCGCGTGCTCTCGGGATATCGACCTGACCGAGAAACCGATGGTCAAAGGGGCCACCTCGGGAATGCGTGCTGTCGAGAGAATAACCGAAGATCCGAGTCCAAATGAACGAGTCGATGTGGAGGTCGAGCACTTCCGACTCGAGAAAGAGATCAAGCGCCGCCAGGGAAATTCCGAGACGCGCGGCCCAGGCCTGACGCTCTCGTGAGGAGCGCTCGATCATCGCTCTCGGAGCCTTCACGCGTTCGTCCCCACTACGCAGAGACGATCTCCAACGTAAAGCTCATGTTCGCCCCCTCGAGGAAGAAGATTCATCCCAAAGTAGACGCGCCCGTCCTCCTGGCGGCGATACTTGGCCAACGTTCGAAGCGGTTCTTTGCCCTTCTCGGCCGTCAGCGGGTCAATCGTCGTGACAACACATCGGTCGCAACGTTTCGGAGCTGCGTACGGAACACCGCCAAGAGTAACCCGGCTCCACCCTTCTTCCTCGAATGCCTCGCCGCCATCGATCACGACGTTTGGCCGAAAGCGCTCCATCGTAATCGGCGCGTCGAGCCTGTCGTTCAGGTCGGCAAGCGATGCTTGGCTCGTGACCAAAATCGGAAACGCATCCGCAAAGCTGACTCGGTCATCCGTCGTGCCATAGCGTTGATCGACGGCCCGTTCGCTACTCTTCGAGACCAGGTAGACGCTCTTCTGGAGGAAGTCCGAGAGCGCAACGCTCGCATCGCGGGAGACAAATGCGTCCACCGAGTCCCCCCAGACCTTCACCTCTTTCGCGTCGCCCATTCCGAGCTTCTCAGGAAGCGATAGAGGGACCGAACCGGGGATCTGAACATGAATGATGCCCTTCTCGAGTTCCGTTTTGACGAGGGCGAGCCTCGCCTCCGTTCGCTGCGTGACGAACTCCCCAGACTCGTCGACGACCATCCAGCGACGATCGAAACGAGGTCCTTCTCGTGAAATCTGAAGCGAGGAAACTTCGACGCCACGGCATGACTTGATGGGGTAAACGAAGAGGCGACGGATCGAAAATTCGGACATCGAGTACTATCTTGTTCGCAGCGGCCATAGCGGCTCGTGGCAAGGTCCGCAGTTTCGGACGCTTTTTCATCAACCTGCTAGAGCCGGAAGTCACGAACCAAGGAGATATTCGTGGTGTCGCTTTGCTCA